>CAUVMH010000014.1:0-29953 GCA_963552835.1 uncultured Streptococcus sp.
CAGCCAATACTGGGCTAGCTGCGAAGAAAGTCGCTCCAATCATCACCGAAGCTACCCCAAGCGTAAACTTACGAATACTAAACTTACAGCGTTTTTCAAAAAATTGTTTATCCATAAACTCCTTAATCCTTTCACTTCACAGTAAGCGTTTACATTTCTTCTTTTAAAAATACTCCTTTCTCTGAAAGTACCGTGCTTAACTGTCATAAATAAAAAAATAATTATACTTTTAATATAACAAATAATATCTAAGAAAGCAATAGGAAAAAGGAAAATTCGCAAAAATTTCTCAAGACACCCCAAATTTAAAAGCTCGCTTTAGAGATAACATAAAAAGGACTTAGCATCCAAGAGGAATACTAAATCCTTTCTCATATCCTGTAAAATTATTTCACATGGTTTGCGAGGTCTTCTTGTGCCTTCTTATTAGACTCTTCTTTTTCTTTCAACCAGTTTTCTTGAGCTTTTTGGTACTCTTCTGTTGTTACCGCCTTATCTTGTACATCTAGGTATTTATACAAGAGGGCTTCGCTCATACCCTTGTTACCAGAGTATGCAAACGGAAGTGTAAATGGTACCATCTTAGACAACATTGGACGACCAGTTTGAGAAGTTGTTGGAATGAGCAAGGCACTGTCTGTCAACCAAGCTTGGGCAGCAGCATATTTTTCATAACGTTTTGAAACGTCAGTAGTTTCTTCCCCAGCTTCCACAACCATTTTTTCGTAGTCTTCCAAACCAACTTGCTTGGCCGCAGCATTGTTTGTTCCAGAGTCAAATCCTAGGTAAGTCTTTGTATTTTCCCCTACAGATGGTTTGATAATATCAAGGTAGGTAGAAGGGTCTGCAAAGTCTGGAGACCAACCCACGTTATCTGAGATATCCCAGTCTTCACCTGCAGCAGTCTCAGCAAAGTAAGTGATGTTCAAGACATCGTCTTTTTGAAGTTGTTGGATATCGACAACCACATTATCAGATCCTAAGTTTTCTTCAACTGACTGTTTAAAAGATTGGACACGTTGAACTTTTGTTGTATTGGTTTGATCTACAGGCATATCCAAGTGGATTGGGAATTTCACACCTTCCGCTTGAAGAGCTGCCTTAGCTTTAGCAAACTCTGCTTTGGCCTTATCTGGGTTGTAGAGTCCATCTTGAGCATCATCTAAGTTCACGTTGCTCCACTCGTCACCATAAGTCACCAATTTGTCTTTGACCATTTCGCCAAAGTTCTTTCCATCTGCCTGTACAAATGTAGGAGGAACAAACAAGTTACGAAGCAGTTTAGTTGCCCCGCTTGCACCATTTACTTGAGAAGCATAAGCCGTTCTATCGAAACCAAAAGCAAGAGCTTGACGGAAGTCCTTGTTTAGAAGAGCTTTCTTGGTTGATGTCTTTTCTTCATCCGTTGTCTTAGAAGTGTACTTATAAGACTGACGATCAATATTCGTACCTACTAAATAAGTAGTAGAGTCTTGTTGTGTATAAACAATATTGTCTTTAAATGCCTTTTCAGTCTCTGGGTAGCTAGCGCTTGTTGGGAAGAGACGAGCCATTGTAAAGCTACCGTCTTTGAAAGCTTCAGTTGGTTTGTTGGTATCTTGTCCATCCCAGAATGATAATTTAACCTTATCGATATGGACATTGTCCTTATCCCAGTAGTTAGGATTTTTCGCAAATTCGACAGAAGATTTAGCAACAATTGATTTGAGTAAGAATGGACCATTGTAAAGAATACTGCTTGAATCAGTTCCCTTAGCGAAGTCATCCCCTTTAGAGTTCAAGAACTCTTCATTTACCGGGGCCAAAACTCCCATCGTTGTCTTAGAATTCCAGAAGCTTTCTGGCTTGTTCAATGTGTACTGAACTGTATAATCATCAAGGGCCTTGATTCCTACTTGAGAGAAGTCTGTAATTTCTCCCTTAACATAGGCGTCCAATCCTTTGATTGATTCTTGAACTAAATAAAGACCATCAGATTTTTTATCAGCAGCATATTTAAGTCCTGTTACAAAGTCTTGAGCTTTGACTTCTGCGTATTCCTCACCTTCAGAGGTATACCATTTTGCATCCTTACGAAGCGTATATGTGTAAGTCAAGCCGTCCTTAGATACAGACCAATCCTCAGCCATAGATGGTACAAAGTTACCATAGCGGTCATTTTCGAGCAAGCCATCGATAACGTTGCTCGTAATATTTGCTGTAGCTGCCTTACCAGTTGTCAAATAGTTTAGGTTATCAGGATCCGTTTCATAAATGTATGAGAATGTCTTCTCACCTTTAGCACTTGAACTTGATCCAGAGCACGCAGCCAGAGTACCAGCTGCCAGTAATGTCACACCCGCAAGGGCAAGTAATTTTGAACTTTTCATCATTTTCTCCTTTAAAATTTACATCCCATTATAGACTCTTTTCAGAAAGTTGTCAACAGAATTTTCAGAATTTTTGAATGATTTTAGCATTTTCTGAAAAATATTTTTTTGATAGATATCCTTAGTATTAAATTCCAATTTGTATAATTTACGATTTCCAAAATACAAACGGTCAAACCAAAGGTAAAAATCAGATTTTTTATCATTTTTTTGCTATGATTAGATAGAAGAAAAGCTAAGGAGGAGACAATGATATTAATTACAGGTGCAAATGGTCAGCTCGGTACCGAACTACGTTATTTACTAGATGAACGAAATGTGGACTATGTTGCAGTGGATGTGACCGAAATGGATATCACTAATACTGAAATGGTTGATAAGGTATTTGCTGAGGTCAAGCCAACTCTGGTCTATCATTGTGCAGCCTACACTGCTGTGGATGCGGCTGAAGACGAGGGGAAAGAACTGGATTTTGCCATAAACGTAACTGGAACTGAAAATGTAGCCAAGGCCTCTGAGAAATACGGAGCTACCCTGGTCTATATCTCAACAGACTATGTCTTTGATGGGAAAAAAAACGTTGGACAAGAATGGGAAGTCGATGACCTACCTGATCCGCAGACAGAGTACGGGCGTACCAAGCGAATGGGGGAAGAACTTGTTGAAACCCTTACGTCACAGCATTACATCATCCGCACTGCTTGGGTCTTTGGAAATTATGGTAAAAACTTTGTCTTTACCATGCAAAATCTAGCCAAATCCCATAAAACACTCACAGTGGTCAACGACCAACACGGTCGACCAACCTGGACACGTACCTTGGCTGAGTTCATGACCTACTTGACTGAAAATCAAAAAGAATTTGGCTACTACCACTTATCAAATGACTCAACTGAGGACACCACTTGGTATGACTTTGCTGTTGAAATTCTTAAGGACAGTGATGTTGAAGTAGTACCAGTAGACTCCAGCAAGTTCCCTGCTAAGGCTAAACGTCCCCTCAACTCAACCATGAGTTTAGCCAAAGCGAAGGCGACAGGTTTCGTCATTCCAACATGGCAAGATGCCCTCAAAGAATTTTATAAACAAGAAGTAAGAAAATAAAAGATTACGACATACATAAAAAGCAAGAGACCTCATGGTCTCTTGCTTTTTAGTATCTGATTATTTAATCACTTGTTGCGTTTTAGCATAGTTAGCCTCGACTGCTTCTTTTTCAGATTTCCACCAGTCTTGGTTGTCTGTGTACCATTTGATGGTCTCTTTGAGACCTGCTTCAAAATTGGTGAACTCTGGCTTCCATCCTAGTTCATCACGAAGTTTGCTAGCATCGATAGCATAACGCAGGTCGTGACCAGCACGGTCCGTCACATGATCATAAGCGTCAGTAGGTTGCCCCATCTCCTTGAGGATAAGTTCCAAGACTTCCTTATTGTTCTTCTCACCATCCGCACCAATCAAGTAAGTTTCACCAATCTTTCCCTTGGTCAGAATCGTCCAAACACCTGATGAATGGTCATTGGTATGGATCCAGTCACGGACATTCTTACCTTCACCATAGAGTTTTGGCTTGATACCGCTCAAGATATTGGTGATTTGGCGCGGAATGAACTTCTCAATATGCTGGTAAGGACCATAGTTGTTTGAACAGTTAGAAATAGTCGCTTTGACACCAAATGAACGCACCCAAGCTTTGACAATCAAGTCTGAAGCTGCCTTTGTTGATGAGTAAGGCGAGCTTGGATTGTACTTGGTCTCAGCTGTAAACTTCTCACCTGGACCTTCTCCATGACCTGGCAAATCTTCACGCAGAGGCAGGTCCCCATAGACTTCATCAGTCGATACATGGTGGAAACGAAGGTCATATTTACGAGCTGCTTCCAATAGAGTGTAGGTCCCAATGAAGTTAGTGTAGATAAAGGGGCTCGGGTCATTGAGCGAGTTGTCATTATGGCTTTCTGCAGCGTAATGAACGATAGCATCCGCTTCAGCCGCTAACTTGTCTACCAAGGTTGCATCAGCAATATCTCCAACAACCAACTCAACACGATCACCTAGAATTTCTTCAATGTTGGCACGATTACCCGCATAAGTCAGCTTGTCCAGCACTGTCACATGGACGTCTGGAAAGTTCTTGTAAACATAATGAACAAAGTTAGAACCGATAAAACCAGCCCCACCTGTCACGATGATATTTTTGTATTCAGTCATTTTTATTCCTTAACTTTCTTACAAATCTTCTTTTCTTAGTGGTTTGACATCCTTAAGCAGTGGATGATGTTTATCTGCTTCCGAAACTTCTGCTTCTGCTAGGTTTTCCCACTGGATTCCCAAAGCTGGGTCTGCATAGTTGACAAAAGCATATTTAGGCTTGAGTTCAAGTGCCCAGTAGTCATTGACCAGATAGCTATAAGAAACTGTATCCGAGAGCACTTGGAAACCATTGGCTACGCCACGAGGGACAAAGATTCCCTTACTTGCATCAATCTCTGTCTGATAAACATTTCCAAAAGTCTCACCCTCGCGCAGGTCCACCCAAGAACCCAGAACCTTGCCACCATCTGCTACTGAGATGTACTTGTCCCAAGGTTCAGCATGGAGGCCTCGGAGAACATTTTTGCGAGAAAAGCTGACGTTGTTTTGGAGTTTCCCTTCAGCAAAGAAGCTCTCAGGAAAACCAAGCGGTAGCATCTTTTCCTTCTGGAAATTTTCCTTAAACCAGCCACGATTGTCGCCATGAACTGGAATGTCAAACTCTAACAAACCTGGAATGGCATCAATCTTGCGCACTGCAAGTGTTTTGCCGAAAAAATTATCTGTCATCTAGATTCTCCAATCAAACGGAGCAAGTACTGCCCGTATTCATTCTTTTTAAGTGGTTGCGCCAACTTCAGCACGTCTTCACGGCTGATATAACCCATTCGGTAGGCAATTTCTTCCAGATTGGCAACCTGAACATTTTGCATCCGTTGAACCGTTTCGATATATTGGGAAGCCTCTAACAAGCTCTCATGCGTCCCTGTATCCAACCAGGCAAAACCACGCCCCATCACCTCAACAGACAAATCCCCACGCTTCAAATAAGCATTGTTGACATCTGTGATTTCCAACTCTCCACGTGCGCTTGGTTTGATCTGTTTGGCAATCTCCACAACATCATTATCATAGAAATAAAGACCTGTCACTGCATAGTTGGAGCGAGGATTCTCTGGTTTTTCTTCTATGGAAATGGCATTCATGTCTGTATCAAACTCGACCACACCAAAACGCTCTGGATCCTTCACTTGGTAGCCAAAAACAGTCGCACCTTTCTCTTTCTGGGCTGCCTTTTGAAGCATTTTGCTCAAACCAGGTCCATGATAGATATTGTCGCCCAAAATCAAGGCAACACTATCGTCACCGATAAATTCTTCACCGATAAGAAAAGCCTGAGCAAGTCCATCGGGACTAGGTTGTTCCGCATAGGAAAGATTGATCCCAAATTCGGAACCATCCAAGAGTAAGTCCTTAAAACGGGGCAAATCCTGTGGTGTTGAGATAATCAAAATATCCTTAATCCCAGCCAACATCAGGGTTGACAAAGGGTAGTAAATCATGGGTTTATCATAAACCGGCATCAGCTGTTTTGACGCAGCCCGAGTCAAAGGATACAAACGTGTCCCCGAACCACCTGCAAGAATTATACCTTTCATAATAGGCTTCCTTTCTGGCTAATTACCTATCTTATATTATATTTCATTTTGTCCCAAATTCCCTAAGGAATTTACTTCAATTTGGATAAGGCAGCTTTTAAATAGGCTCCGTCTCGAAGAGCAGCTCCAACTTTCCTAGCCTGTTCTGAAAGTTCCTTATAATCTTGAAGTGTCAAATCATCTAGTACTTTTTGGAGGTCGTGTAGAGAATCAACTGCTAGACCACATTGTTTATCCAGAACAAAATGTGCGAGAGCCGACTCTTTCCAGACTACGACAGGAAATCCCGAAGCCAAATAAAGCGACGCCTTATGAGAGTTGTTATAGTGAAGGTATTCACCAAAGACGCCACTACAGGTTTCAGCGCTATCACCATCCCAGACAAGCCCAAAACCACCCTCAAGTGCTGCAGGAAGCTCATCAGGTAAGAAAGACCCAAAGTAAGTCTCATTCGCAAGAGATCTGCTCTCGTCGAAACCAACACCATAAAGGTTATAAGCAGGTTCTTCAGGAAGAGAGTAAAGATATCCAGCTTTTTCTTGGGCTAAATTCCCTGCTACAATGATTGGCAGATTCTTAGTTAGACCTGTCTTCTCCTGGAAATTTGGAATCAAATAATCGAAAATGCCTAGGCTAACAATCTTATTTTCCGCAATTCCTTTATCCACCAAAACAGATTTCATGATTGAATTGTGGGCGATGATCCCATCAGCTGCACCAAGTAGACCTGATTCTTGAATTTGAATGCGAATCTTATGTTTCAAAGGGAAATCCTCAACATTGACATAACGAAGAGCTTCTAAATCATGGATAATAAAACTAACTTTTACACCTTTTTTTTGAACTCTTTTTACATGATGAGTTGTGAAAAAGCTGTGATGAATCATTGGGAACTGGATAAGTAACTCATCTCCCTTTTTAAGTTGGCTCAAAGTCTTACCAAAAGCTTTAGATTTATGAAGTTGTGCTTTAAGTGTACTCATCTCGTACCAATTATCAACCGAAAGAGCCAAGGCTTGATAGCCCTCCCTCTTTACAATTTCTTCAACATCATTACGTGCCTTGTTACCCGCATTTTTTACATTATTATCGTGTAAAAATTCTTCTTTTAAATAGTATTTCATCTCTTATTTCTCATTTTTCAAAAGCTGATTTTTCAGGATAGCGTTCTTTCAAGATTTCCTTAAAACGAATGATATTCTCCTCTTTAAAGTCAACATCATCATTCACACAAAGCAGTTTTTTATGTTTATCTTTAAAGATACTCTCTAATCGATCCACTTGATTTAGGTCTATCGACTCTCCAAAATTCTTTGACATAGGATAAAACCGATTACTTTCAATTTGCCAATGCTGACAGATGTATTGATTAACATCCACTCCATAGTCTCTAATTTTATTTCGTGACGTTTTATCTAATGTTTTTCCCTCAATTTCCCATAAATGTGCCAAGGTACTCTTTTTCATCGGAACAGGTAAATGCTGGTTCACGTATCCCGTCGGACCCCATGGCAAGAGTAAAAAGTTTTTCAAAACCAAGGAACCATAACGGAAATTAAAGAATTTCCAAGGTGAAGTTTTCAAAGCCTTCTTATTAGGAAAATGACGATAGATTAATTCAACATTATTGTGATAAGTATTCGTAAATGGTGACCAAGGAACTAAAGCATCATAAACCGCTAAAAGCTTAGGTTGCCCATTCCTATAAAAATCTGAAGGTTTACTGTCTCTGATTAAGTACATATCATCATTGAAATAGAGATAATTTTCCGACAAGCCTTCAATCCGATGGAGATTAAGCTCAATAGCTGCTGAATTATAAGTAGGTAGAAACTCTTTAGGGATAAATTCCTTATGCGTAACCAACCTCAATTTGGGGTGAGCCAGGTTCAACCATTCAGGTTTCTGACCATTGGTAATTAGAAATACCTTATTGACCCAAGAAGCATGTTTTTCAATCATACGGAACCAATGATTCAATGTTCCATAATCACGGTATCTCATGTCGCTATCAATATGATGATCCGAACCATTAATTTGCCCTGCAACCATTTGCTTTTCACAGATAAATTCTGGATCGCTCCCATCTACCCATAGTACCACTATATCAATTTTCTCTTGTGTCATTTTATTCAAATTCTTTTTCAACGACTTCAAGAGCACGCTCAATAACGACATGCATGTCGTAGTATTTATAGTCTGCTAGGCGGCCACAGAAGATGACCTTGTCATTTTTTGCTGCTTCTTCTTGGTACTTAGCAAACATAGCGTTGTTCTTTTCATCGTTGATTGGGTAATATGGTTCGTCTCCACGTTTCCAATCAGCTGGGTACTCACGAGTGATAACCGTCTTTGGTTGAGTACCATACTCGAAATGCTTGTGTTCGATGATACGAGTATAAGGAATCTCACGTTCTGTATAGTTGACCACAGCATTCCCTTGATGATTTTCCTCATCCAAGATTTCGTGCTCAAAACGAAGACTACGGTATTCCAATTCTCCATGTTTGTAGTCGAAGTACTGGTCAATCATCCCAGTAAAGACAACTTTATCAGCTGATTTTTCCAACTCTTCACGATTAGCAAAGAAATCAACCCCAAGTTCTACTTCTACATCGCCTAGCATGTTTTCGATAATGACGTTGTAGCCACCGATTGGAATCCCTTGGTAACGGTCGTTAAAGTAGTTATTATCAAAGGTCAAACGCACTGGAAGGCGCTTGATGATAAATGGAGGAAGGTCTGTTGCAGAACGTCCCCATTGCTTTTCTGTATAGCCCTTGATCAACTTTTCATAGATATCTGGACCAATCAGCTTGATAGCTTGTTCTTCCAAGTTCTTAGGCTCAATATCTTTCATGTCAGCCGTTTGCTCTGCAATCTTATCCTTGACTTCTTGTGGTGTCTTAGTTCCCCACATAGCGTAGAAGGTATTCATGTTGAAAGGAAGATTGTAGAGGCTACCCTTGTAGTTAGCCACTGGTGAGTTGATATAGTTATTGAATTCAGCGAATTGGTTGATATAGTCCCACACTTTTTTGTTAGAAGTATGGAAAATGTGGGCACCATACTTGTGGACATTGATGTCTTCAACATTTTCACAGTAGATATTGCCACCGATGTGATTACGTTTGTCAATCACTTTTACTTTTTTCCCACGTTTTGTAGCTTCATGTGCAAAGATTGCTCCAGACAAACCTGCACCAACGATAAGATAGTCGTACACTTTATTCTCCTTTTTATAATTTGACGATTCGATTGAAATAAGGAATTTTCATTAATAAACTAACAACAATTAAACTTACACACAAAGTGAGTATTGGAAAAAGTAAATACGCACCTGTATAACTAAAACCAAGCAATTTTTCTAACACTTTCATAACATAAGTATGTACTATGAAAACTCCCATTGTTTGATTAGAAAGGGAAACAATCCACTTATATTTGCTTTCTTTCAAAGAGAGTGTCAATATCGTCAAGAAAACTCCTAAACTTACAATTTTTACAAAAAGAATATCATAAAAATATTCCGCAAAAAGATTATGGTAAATGGTTTTAGCTAAGAAAAATAGTATTACCGGGGTAATCAACAGCAACAGTACTGCAACTATTTTCATCCATCTCTTAAAACCATTTTTTATAAACTCTTTATCAAATTGAGCTACCAAACCTCCTAAAAAGTAATAGAAAAACCACGTCCATAATCTAAATGTTTGTATAACATAGGACTGTAACGGCGTTTGAATTATAATATTTGCCAACTCAAAAATTAAACCAATAGTGGCAAAGAAAGATAGAATGTATAAGTATCTTCTTTTTGAATTCAGAATCTTTCTTAAAATAGGTAGACATAAATAAATGAGTATCAGTGCACCAAAAAACCAAAACTGAAAGAAATAACCTTTTTGCACCATCGAACCAATAATTTTTTTGACAGGATTAACTGCAAAATCTCGTTTAAGCAACCAAACGATAGTAGTCCATGACGACACTGTAATTAGAATCCATTTTACTTTCTCCAGTATGTAGGAATAGGTTATATTCCTCTTTCCTAACAATAAATAACCATTGACCATAAAAAACAGAGGTATAGAGTAGGTACCTAAGTAATATAAATACGCCAATAGATTCCAAGAACCTGTGTCTTTAAATCCAATCATTGTTGTATGAAGTAGAACAACTCCAATACATGCAAGCACTTTTATTAAATCTAAATTAATATTCCGAGTTTTATGCATTCTATTTTTTCCCAACGATTTGTTTTAATTCTTTTACATCTACCACTTTCAGAGATAGAATTGCAAAAAGATAAATGATTCCGCCAAGCACTGCAAAAACTAGAACATTTAAGGTTGGCGAAAAATGTATAACTGTTTTTGAACCTAGCAAAATGCCATACATGATAGCTGATGATAGAATAATTTTTGTCATAGATCCAATAATAGGAACTTCTTTTAGGTATCTGCGGGTAAAGTATAATTGGATCGCCCACACTAGCGCCTCTGTTAAGACAGAAACAATGGCTGCTCCGATATAACCAAGTTTAGGAAGGAATAATAAGTTTAATCCTACACTGATAATTGCAGGAGCCGTTGTTGAAATCATGAATTCTTTATTTCGGTTATGAGGGATCAATATCTGAATTCCCATAATATTGGTCCAACCGATAAAGAACATACGGAAGATCATAATGGCAATTGCATAGCGTGCATCCTGAAAATCTTGACCAAGGAAAAATTGAACAAAATCAGCATTGACAATCAAGATCCCTGCCATCATTGGAAAAATGACTAAATTATAAATCAAAAAGGACATTTGGTGCATCTTGTTGACAGCCTTGTGGTCCCCTGAGGATAAGAGGTTCGATACCCGAGGCAACATGACACTCCCCAGTGAGGTTACCAAAGTCAACAAAATATTGACTAATTTTAAGGCCTGGTCGTAAATACCTACATCCTTTGTAGATGCGAGAGCTCCCAGCATAGTCCGGTCAAGGGTTACATAGAGGGAAATGGCAATCTGTGGTAAGAAGAGCAGAATAACCGGTTTTAAATGCACCCGTGCATAAGCCATATCAAAATGTGGTTTCCCAATGAACTCCCGAGCAGGTAGCCACATGCTTAACTGACCTA
The DNA here is from genome assembly GCA_963552835.1 of uncultured Streptococcus sp. GTDB lineage: Bacteria > Bacillota > Bacilli > Lactobacillales > Streptococcaceae > Streptococcus. The sequence continues at coordinate 11,194 of CAUVMH010000014.1, forward strand.
ATAGCTCAAAGATCGTTAGTAGAAACACATAAAGATAAAGGTCATTGGCAGATTTAACGAACAAGAAGATGGAGATCACTCCAACTAGCTTAACCGTAATATTTCGAACCGTAATCTTGCGGAAGTCCTCCAACCCTTGAAAAAGCCAGGAAATATCGATCCCTTTTGAAACCAAACTGAGTCCCAAAATATAGGCTACAGGATTTTGCATGGATGGAAGCATCAAACAAAACAAAGCATAGAGGAGGATAGAAACAAATGTCGCTCCTAACTGGAGGGTATAGATCCCCCAAAAATTCTTTCGGATCTCTTGTAGGTGTCCTGAAATCTCCTTAGTACCGTAATTGGCCACCCCTAAAGTCGCCAGAAGGATAAAGTAGGTGACAATGGAGTTGAAATAACCGTAAGTTCCTAAATCTTCAGAGCTAAATACCCGAGTAACATACGGGGTGGTGATAATCGGTAGAATAATCACCAGCAGCTGGTAGGAGAGATTATAAGCGTAATTTTTTAAAACTTTCATAAGTACAATAACTTGTTTCAGCCTTCCTTTGAATCTGACGAATACTCTTCTTTATTCAATTTTTGCATCCTCATTCAGAATAAACAGGCGACTGATAAATAAGATTAATGGGGAATAACGAAGAACCAACATCTGAGGGTCGAACATTCCATGGATAATCATAATTCCTAGGCAAGCCAGTATGATATCTTTTTGAATGGATATGAAATATTTCATAACTTTAGTAAGAGCAAACAACATAAAGGCACTGACAATCAAGCCATCAATAACCAATAATTGAACAAAAGAGCTATCAATATAATTGTAATTACTAGTGAAATTTCCAAACATATCAAGAGTTGTAAAGGAAATTGGTTGCCCTAACCAAGATACACCAAAATTTTGAAAACCATTGACACTGAGACGCAAGCGATTATGCGTAAATTGATCGACTAAGTGAAATAAATTGCCAGATGAATAAAAACAAAAATACAAGATAACCGCTAAAGCTACAATAAAACCGTACTGCGCAAGTGCCTTTGACCAGAAATTTCCCACGATAAACTCTTTTTTAAAGATTTTAATACTCAACAAAGCATAGGTTAGCATCAAAATACTTAAGTAAAATGGACTAGATGTAGAAGTTTGTTGGTACATATAAATTGTAGCCAAGAGTAAGGCAAACAATTCAAGGTAAGAAATCCTTTTACCACGAAACATCAGATAAGTACACAAAGCAAAGAACAGTCTCTGTGACGCAAATGATACATAGTTAAATCCTAGACTAAAACGGTAGCCACCATCTGCATTCATAAACATATTGGCAATCATACCTTTTTGACTGGCATAAATTGTCAAACAAAGTACCAGGAATGTCGCTACAGAAAAAGTTCCTAATAATTTCCTAAAATCAATATCTCTAGCAGAAAAAACAAGAAGCAACACATTTATATCTAACAATCCATCGCGATTTTTTGCAACTATAAACATTGCAATAAAAAATGCCGTTACTATTAATAATTGTTGCCAATGAAATCTAAAGTAATATAGCGTTTTCGGAAAGTTCATCAACTCCTTTATCAACAGCATAATAATTGTAAAGTAAAGGAGTAAACGATAAAGCGATAGAAAACCATCTAATCGCACAAAATAAGTGGTTGTAACTAACGAAGCAACAACAACCCATATAAACAGAGTGAATAAATAAATTTTTTCTGAGATAAAACGATGGTTCATCACAACAGTCATCCAAACCTTTCAATCATGATCATATAGTCTTATTACTGGTATCTATAAAAACCTTTCACAACTAAATAGCGAATTCCCCTATTTTATCAAGGTTTGCAGTTTTTTTAAAAAAATTACTGTCCGATACATTCTGAAATGTAGTAACCGTCTAACTAGAGGGTGAAGCGGAGAAGTAGTTTTTTTTAGCAAGACAATCATCTCTTGATTTCTGCACAACATCTCAACACAGTGTCGTTTTTTAGAAAGAGACATCTTTTGCTTTGATATGTTCTGAATATTACTCATCAGGATGCGCGCCTTTATTTGATCTATAAATTGATCATCATGGATATTCCAGCTTACCATCAACTGATCAACTTTTCCTAGTTCTTCCAATTGATAGTTCATCCGATTAGGATTATACTGTCCCATCGCAGAATCTACTCTTCCTGAAATATAGACATAATAACCAGATTTCACCAAGAAAACTGCATTGACATGTTGATAAACATTCAGATTGAAACGAACATCTTCTCCCAATTCATAGGATTCAAAAACAATTTCATGTTCCTCCAGGAATTCTCTACGGTAAATTTTATTCCAAACAGTATACATCATGTCTGTTAAACATAATTCTTGAAAAAGCGCAATAAAATCACTTTTGTCTTTTTTTCCTTCAATAGGAAGTATGTTTGCCGATCGATTGATTTCTGATAAGTTCTTTTCAATCGAATTATAGTAACTAAACACCAATAAGTCTAATTGTGAATCTAATTGACTTTCCACATCTGAAAATAAATTTCCCACAAGATAGTCATCCGCATCTACAAAATAAATGAACTCGCCTTTCGCTTTGGCTAAACCAAAATTACGGGCTGATCCGACCCCTTTATTTGGAATATGATAAGCTGTAATATTTGAAAACTGAGCCGCATAATCTTCACAGATTTGACCACTCTGATCTTTGGAGCCATTATCAATCAACAAAATTTCCAAATCTGCATAATTTTGAGCAAGTAGACTACCGATACAACGAGGGAGATAATTCTCTACATTGTATACAGGTATAATGACTGAATACTTCAACATAATCCCCTAAATTCCTCTCACTTCATCCCTTGAATAGTGAAAGCAAGATTTAATAAATGCAAACGATACAACAAATATTTGATTCTATTTGGAATAGATTTCACTTCACTACACGTCATTTTATTTTTTTCTAATTCCTGTTTCACTTCACTTGTAATCTCACCATAATTTTTATCCAATTTAGATTTATACAAACTTGCCAATATATGAATCAATCCGTTCACATAATATCGCTGAGAAATTTGTAACTCCTCTTTATTCAATTGTGAACGAACAAAATCAGAATAGAAAATATCTTTATAAAATCCAAACATATCACTAAACTTCTGCTCATTCCAAGACTGTGTAATGGAATCAGGATTATCAATTAAATAGTGATAATACTTTTGATTGGTAGCAAAGACATTCTTAGTTGAAAGAAAAAGCTTGTAATTGGTTCCCAAGTCTTCATAATATTTTCCTTTCGGAAAAGAAATATTATTATCAATAAATAGAGACTTTTTATATATTTTATCGTTGGCAAAACCTGTGATATAACTATGCTTGAGCATTTGGACAAAAGCATCTTTACCTCCAAACACTTGAGTTACTAATGGATCTGAAACTACAGCATCTTCTTCACCCTTCACAAACTCACGGTTAAAAGAAACAAGCTCAAACTCTTGGGATTCCAACACCTCTGCTAATTCTGTAAAAGTTTGTGGCTCAAGCCAGTCATCAGAATCAGGAAAATAAACATATTCACCCTTAGCATGTGAAATACCAGTATTGCGAGCTTCAGAAAGGCCTCCATTTTCTTTATGAATAACTGAGATAAAGTCATAAGCTTTAACATAATCATCACAGATTTGAGGAGAACTATCTGTACTTCCGTCATCTACAAGCAAAATATCATAATTATGCCACCCTTGGACAAGTACGCTTTCTACACAACGTTTTAAATACTTTTCGACATTATAAACTGGAATTACAACAGTTAAAAGTGGTTTCATAGATTCTTCACCTAAATTTTTATTTTATGTTAAATCTTCCCTTTCCTTATTCAATCAGGTAACAGCATTAAAATAGCGGTGGTAAGTTTTCAAACCAATCCCAACATGTCCTTGCTTCTCTGCTGATTTGAAATGAACTAAGGAAGGTAGATCACTATCATTCTTCGAAAAGAAGATGACCTTACGCTTATATGGAAGCTCTTCAAACTCTTTCATCAACTCGTAAGTACAAGCATCATTATCATTGAACTTGAAATACAAATTATCCCAATGAATTCTTTCTATACGGCGTTGCCATTTTTGAGTTGCTTCTTCTTCATCTGCATAATGTAAGAAATGCAATTCGACATCATCTAAAAGGGCCAGGGGATAAGCATTATCAAAGTCTTTGATGTATTTTGATTCCTTAATAAATGTCAAAGGGATATTCCCACTCAAATAGTGTTTTAAATTCTTGAGTATCTTGATGTAATCAGGAGACAAGACAAACAAACCTACAAATGGAGTTTGATAAGGCAAGCCCAATTCCTGATAGACTTTTCCAGCCCAACAATTATCACAAATGATCGTAAAATTTTTATTCTTAAGTCTTCGTCTAGGAATAAAGTTAATAATTGGATAAACAATTGGTTTTAATTTATTCTTAATTTTTTCAGTATTCATCTTAGTATTTCTTATATAGCTCTGAGAAATTCCGAATATAACTTTCCAACGAAAAGAATTCTTTTTGACGTCGGACAGATGCACTTCCTAACTGTCCTCTTTTCTCGGTATTGTCAGCTAATTCTTGAATAGCCTTAGACAATTCTTCAGGTTGATTTGGAGTGGCTAGGAGACCGTTTTCGCCCTCCTTAACCATTTCACAGACACCACCATGTCGGTAACCCGCTACAGGCTTACCACAGGCCATGGCTTCTAGTACAACTGTTGGCAGTGGATCTGGATTGGTACTTGGCAAGACAAAGATATCAAACATATTATAAAGTTCTGTCGTCTTACTATAATAGTCGATTCGCTTAATTTGTTTAGCTACTGGTGTGTCTAAAATGGCTTTTTTCAACTCATCCACACGCCACTCTTCACCTTTAAATGCACTACCTGCTAAAAAGGCTACTGCTTTGGGATTGGCCTGTAAGATTGGAGTAACAGCTTCTAGGAAGTCGCCTTGACCTTTCCATGCATTTACTCGACCAACCATACCGATGACAAGCGCATCTTGTGCGATACCAAATTGATCACGGACGGCCTTGGCCTCCATTTCATGATAGACTGCATTGTCAACACCATTATAAATGACTTGAACTTGGTCATCTTTTACAAAGTGAGACTGCTTGACGTGGTTGGCTACAGCATTTGAAACCGTTACAATCGTATCAGCATAACGTCCCATCAAAAAGTTGATGAAATCTGAGATTGCTTTTGGTTTCACAATAATTTCATGCACATGCCAAATCAAAGGAAGTTTCAATTTACGTTTGAGATAAATCCCCTCAAGTACTGCAGTAGTATTGTTGTGAATGAGAGTAATTCCATTTTCCTTGACATAGTTGGCAATTTGTTTAGAATAACGGTGATAGGAGCCAAAATACTCAAGAATTCCCTTAGGATTAAAATATTTACGGCGCAAGATTGGATAATCAATAACTTTAACTTTAACACCAACACTCTCCAGAGCACCCACTAAGACACCATCATTGGGTAAAATAACGTGTGTTTCAAATTCGTCATTATTCAAACCTTTAATAAGCTCCAACAAAACCTTGTCAGCACCATACATTTCTGCACCAGCATGCAAGTATAAAATTCGTTTCATTCTTTACCCTTTAAACACTTCTTCATAATCTGACACAATCTTTTCCCATGTGAAAGCTGAGAGGATTCTTTGGCTTGACTTGAAATCTAAATCAGTTATTGTAACCTGATCAAATCCTTCTACTTCCTCAATGACGCGTGCCAACTCGTCTTTTTTCCAATAAGTAGCCCCGTCTTCACCAACCTCACGGTTAAAGCCAACATCTAGCAACAAATTCAGTTTTGTAGATGCTAGAGCTTCCAGTAGAGAAGGGTTGGTCCCTCCAACCTCATGCCCATGGAAATAGGCAAAAGCATTCTCACGAATGTACTTGAGCAACTCTTGGTCATAGACCGTACCGACAAATTTGACCCTAGGATCTTTGTCAAAACCAGTTTCCTGTAACAACTGGTCGTAAAATTTATTTTGCTCCACATTTGTGATGAGGACAAAGTCCTTCTTAGACTTGGACTTGATAAATTCACGAATCATAGCTTCGTAGTTGTTTTCAGGGACGAATCTCCCCACCACTAGATAATAGCCATTTTCACTGACTCCTTTTTCCTGATACCAATTCCGGACTTTGGTATCTTCTGCTTGCAGTCTTGAAGGAGCAGTATCCGTTCCATAGGCAATATAGGTGGTCTTTGGTTGATACTGTTTATAGTCCTCTAGGATATATCTTTCGATATTTTTGCTATCACATACCAATAAATCAGCATGCTTGACCATGAGTTGCTCTGAGAATTTCCAGTACTTACGAACTGGCAGGCTCCATTTTGCTCGTAGCCATTCATGACCATCTGGATTTACCAGCAACCGCCCACCGATCGCACGAATCTTTTTCTTGAGACCAGAAATAAAAGGCCCGATGCGACAAGCTAAAATGTAAAAAATCGGAGCCTCGTCCTTGTTTTCCTTAGCCAATTCAATAGCCTTGTTGACCGCCGCAATATCGTAAGCGATGGCACGAGCCGGTCCAATATTGGGTACATCAATGTTGAAACAAATGGCCCCATTATGCTCAAACTGGTCATCCATGATGCCAGATTTAGCTGAATTTTCACGCATACAAGCAACATAGTATTGTATGTTGCTGTCTTTTTGATATTCGGTTAATTTTTCAACAAAGGTTTCAAATCCTCCATACTTAGCAGGAATTCCCTTTGAACCAATAATATAAACTGACTGTTTCATTTCTCTCCTAACAGACTGATGGGCACAAATCACTTCGCCCCTTCTCTCATAAATACCACTTTGACGGTCTTTAACAATATTTCAATATCTTTCCAGATGGTCCAATCATCAATATAAGCCACGTCCAGCTTGACAACATCATCAAAGTCCGTGATTTTACTACGACCACTCACCTGCCATAGACCAGTAATTCCTGGCTTAAAACTAAGACGACGCTTCTGTTCAGGAGTATATTTTTCATACTCATCAACTGTTGGGGGACGTGTTCCAACCAAACTCATATCTCCCATTAAAACATTCCAAAACTGAGGGAGCTCATCTAGACTGGTCTTACGGATAAATCTCCCTATCTTTGTTATACGAGGATCATCATCGACTTTAAACATACCACCTTGCATGGTATTTTGTGCAAGGAGCTCTTGTTTCTTTTTCTCAGCATCCACGCACATAGATCTAAATTTATAAAAAGTGAAATGTCGACCATTTTTTCCGATACGAGTTTGAGAAAAAATAGCGGGTCCGCCATCTTTTCGAATCACCGGAACCAAAACAATACTCACCAATCCACAAATAAGTAGTCCGATAATTGAACCTATGATATCAATGAAGCGTTTAGCAATGACATGGCTTGTCTTATAAAATTTTGTAGAAAACGTAATGACATTCAAGCCTGCCATTCCGCGAATCTTTTTATCGCTACCTAGATAGTTATTGAAAGCATTCAGGTTGACTGTCACGTCAATTCCCATTGTTTCAAAAAGAGAGATGAACTCCCCGATGTCGTACTTTTCACTTGGTAAATTGATAAAAACTTCATCAACAACTTCATGGGTAGCAAAGTCTAAGATGTTCTCTGCAGGTACAACGGTTACGGATGCATGCTGAAAATTAGGCTGATCCAAAACACTGACCGCCACCAATTCCCAAAAAATATCTCCCGACTCTATCAGTCTATCTACAACTTTCTCAACTCTGGAAGTAGCTGTTATCAAGAATATCTTTTTACTCCCCTTGAAATTTGGAAAGATACGTCTCCTATAGCGTTTAATGCACAGATTCAACAAATACAACAAAATAGAATGTATTGTCAAAAAATAAATCATGCCTCGTCTAGAGATACCAAAACGATCTTCTAAAAAGAAGTTTGAAATACTGATGGCTAAAGCAAAGAAAACGATATATTTTATAGTGCTGATAAACTCAGCTAAATAACCCCTTTTAAAAAAATCACGCTCATAATCACTGATGTCAAAAACAACAAAATGCAGAATGAACAAGATGATAACAGAGGTGTTCACAATCTCTGTTTCTCGAACAAAACTAAGTAAATAAGCTAATATAATGACAAGAAAACTCTGGATTATCGCCAAAGTAATCTTCAATCCCTTTTCTTCCATAATCTATTTCCTAAGCCATCTCTTATTTTTTCCCGTAAGAGCCATAAGCTCCATATGATCCATATTTTTCAACCGAGGTATTCAATTTATTTAACACAATCCCTAAGAATGGTTTACTTGTTTGTTCCAATTGTTCTTTGGCTTTTTGGATATCACGTCGATTTGTTTCACCAGCTGCAGTCACTAAAATCGAAGCATCACATTTCTGAGTGATGATAGCCGCATCAATCACAACTCCGATAGGAGCGGTGTCCACAATGATGTAATCGAAGTACTTTTGCAAAGTATCAAGCATAGTCTTAAAATTCTCACTTTGCAATAAAGCTGTTGGATTGGGAGAAACGGAACCAGCTTGAATGACAAACAAATTTTCAACATTCGTATCACATAACCCTTGTGATAAATCTGTTGTTCCAGATAAGAACTCTGTTAATCCTGTAATCTTTTCGCGTGATTTAAAAACACCTGACATGACAGAATTACGAATATCGGCATCAATTAAAAGCGTCTTATATCCAGCACGCGCAAAGGCCCAAGCAATATTGGTAGAAGTAGTTGACTTCCCTTCCCCTGGTTTCACTGATGTAATTGAAATAACTTTTAAGTTATTTCCGCTCAATTGTATATTGGTACGAAGCGCATTGTAATATTCCTCTGCTTTTCTTGCCTGATTCAATTTTTTGTGTGCGATTTCTAACGTTGGCATTCTTCTCTCCTATTTCAATTTATCCAATTTTGGAACAACTCCTAATAATGCAATTTGCATAACATTCTCAACGTCTTCTGGTCGTTTAATCCGTGTGTCTAGGAGTTCGATAAGGAGAACCGTGACAATCATCACAACCGCTCCAGCAAGAAATCCAATCATGGTATTACGACGAATGTTTGGTGAAGATGGCGAGGTTGCTGGACGAGCCTCTTCGAGTGTCGTCACATCCGAAACCCGTGTAACACTAATAATCTTTTGAGCTGCAACCTCCCTCAATGAGTTGGCAATACGACTTGCTTCTTCAGGTGCACGATCTGTAACAGAAATAGATACGATACGTGTATCAACCGGAACTGTTACCTTAACTTTTTTAGTAAAATCCTTTGGAGAAAAATCCAGTTTCAAATCCGTTGCAACCTTCTCCAAAACGTCTTGAGAAAGAATAATTTCGCGATAGTCTTTAACCAAGTAAGATCCTGCTTGCAAATCTTGGTTTGTTGGTCCTGACTTATCTCCCTGATTACGATTAACTACATAGATACGTGTCGTACTGATATATTCAGGCTTTACGATAAAGCTACTATAGGCAAAGGCTACTACCCCAGTTACGATCGCTACCAGTGCAATTAGAAATTTCCGTTTCCAAAGGATTTTAAGCAAGTGAAATACATCAATTTCCATCATATTTTGTTCTTTCATTGTTTCTCCTAAATCAATTGATCCATTATTATTTTTCGTGGGTTATCTTTGAAAAGTTCCTTCGCCTTATCTTCGCTATACTTTTTAGCAATGATATCATAGGCTTCTTCCATATGAGGTGGTCTACAATCCAAGTTATGCATATCGCTAGCAATGACATGAACTAGATCACGTTCCAAGAAATACCGAGCTCTCTTTTTCATGAATTTGTAGGTTTCTCCAAAGAGTTTTGGTTTCAAGACATGAGAACTATTGACCTGGGTATAGCACCCCATATCAATCAGCTCCTGAACTCGCTTTTCATTATTTTCTAGAGCATCATAACGCTCAATATGGGCAATAACTGGTGTGATCCCTAACATGAGAATATTGCTCAGTCCTTTATGTATATCTCGATAGGGTGTATTCATACTAAACTCAATCAAAGCATAGTGACTATCATTGAGGGTTGGAATCAATTTCTTTTCCAATTTTTCGACAACATCTGGCGTATAGTATATTTCTGCGCCATAGGCGATGACAAGATCATCTGCCACCTCCTTGGCCATTTCGCGAACTTTCAAAAAGTTAGTTGCTATTTTCTCTTCTGGTGTCTCAAACATCCCTTTCCGACGATGAGACGTAGAAACAATGGTCCTGATCCCTTGACTATAGGCTTCTCTTAAAAGGTTTTTACTCTCCTCTATCGACTTTGGACCATCATCCACATCAAAAACGATGTGTGAATGGATGTCTATCATGCTACTTACCCTCCATCACATCTTTGATAGCTGCCTTGGCTGCAGCCAAGCTACTTTCATCAATTTCCATCATATAGAGGTTGCTATCTGGCATAGCGTAGGATGGAAGATCCGTTCTACCAGTTCCTTTTAAGTCTTGGGAATTGACCTTATACTGACCACCACTATCCAACTGTGTATTAACCAAGTCCATCATGGTTTCCAAAGGCATATTAGTCTGAAGAGAATCTTGCAATCCTTGAATAATGTTGTCATAATTCTTTAAAGCCTCTGTCGAGGTTAGCTTCTGAATGATGGCAACAATGACTTTTTGCTGGTTCCGACCGCGGTCGCGGTCTCCATCCGCTAGAGAGTAGCGTTCGCGGACAAAACCAAGGGCTCTTTCAGAATCTAGATGGACATTCCCGACAGGAAAATGGTACTGCCCATGCAAAGAAGTGAAATCTTGGTCATTATAAACATCCACACCACCTAGAAGGTCAATCAATTTCAAGAAAGAGGTAAAATTCAAACGAACATAGTAGTTAATATCAACTCCATATAGGTTTTCCAAGGTATGAATTGATGAGTCCACTCCATAAATCCCCGCGTGAGTCAATTTGTCCTTTTGATTATTTCCTCCGTCCGCGATCGGAACATAAGAATCTCGAGGCGTTGTAGTGAGAAGGATTTTCTTAGTATCTTGATTTACAGTCATCAAGATGTTGACGTCTGAACGAGAAACTGAACTGATAGGTCCGTAGGTATCAATACCACTGATATAAATATTAAAGGATTGATTCTTAGATACCTTTGGTGCCGCAACATCCTTGGTTAGTTTTTTCGTATAGATTTTCTTAATCTTCGAAGCATAATCTGGATACTCCGCTTCAATGATGTTTTCAAAGACACTGTTCAAGACAATCGCTTTCGCATCACCTGAAATCAAGCTCTTATAGGCTGCTAAGTAAGATGAACTTTGTTCAACCGCCAAGTCTTTGCTCTGAGTCGTCTTAATATCCGCTATCAATTTTTGGATATTGTCATTATCCGTTTCAGTCGGACCTGTTACACTCTCTAACTGGGTAACGTTGTTGATTTCACTATCTTTTAAAACCACAACACTCATCGAATATTCTGAGTAGTTTGATGTCGCATTGATGTGATTAGTCAAGCCCACAAATTGGTGCAGAGCAAATAGCGAAACCGAACTAGTCAGCACCGCAAGTACCAAAAAGAAAATCGTGAACTTTTCGGCTTTCTTATATACTATTAAAAGTAGAGCCGCGACAACAGATAGTAAAACTAGAACTGTAGCTAAGATATTTAGATGTCTAAAGGCAAGGATGTTATGTCTAAAAATTAAGAACAACAAAGAGCCACTCAATAATAAATAAATGGCTAATAAGGCTATATTAATACTTCGCTTCACATTTCCTGAACGATTTCTCTTTGAACGTCTACTCATGGCAATCCCCTATACACGTTAATAATTATGATTATTATATCACAATCATGAAAGAAATTCCATCCATTTCTGCTATTATCAGCGTTTTCATTCATTTTTTCTTAGCTATATTTTGAATTTATGACTTTCATTAACGGAATCCTTGATAAAACAAAAACAAGGGCCCTTATTATGGGCCCCATTTCTGTTTTTACTTGATATGATTTTCAAACTCTTTTTGGCTCTTTTCGATAGCCTTTTTACTTTCTTCTTCCCACTTAGCCTTGGCTTCGTCAAATTGTTTCTTGGTAACAGGGTTCTTTTGCAATCTCATGTACTTATAATTATTTCCGTCACCCTTGATACCTACTAGGGAGTAGGCACGTGTAAACGGAGTTACCTTAGTTACAGAGGCTGTACCACCATTTGACATAGCAGACATGACTAGAGAATTGTCAATCATCCAAGCTTGAGCTTCAGCGTATTTTTCATAACGCTTAGCGACATCTTTGTTCTCTGCATCTGCTTCTTTCAAGAGTTGTGTATAGGTATCGAGTCCCAAACTCTTGATGAGCTCTTGGTCTTCCTTGGCATCAAGACCAAAAATCTTGAGATAGAAGCCAGTTTCAGCATTGAAGGGGTCTAGATAAGTTGATGGATCCTGGTAATCACCAACCCAACCATCAAAGTTTAGGTCGTAGTCACGAGCTGCTGGATTTGGCGCTAGGAAGGCAACATTTCCAAAGTCATCTGTAGAAAGCTGTTGAACATCAATGACGATATTGTCAGAACCTAGTACCGTTTCAAGGGTTTGTTTAACCGAGTTCATACCAGAAACCGCATTTTTATTCGTCTGATCAACAGGGACATCCAAATGGATTGGGAAAGTCACGCCTTGAGCTTCCAATTCCTTTTTAGCTTCCGCAAATTTTGCTTGGGCCTTTTCCTTGTTAAAGTATGCATCTTGAGCGTCTGCCAAATTGATACCTAACCACTCAGTTCCATAGTTCACAAGCTTAGAAGCTGTCACTTCTCCAAAGGTCTTATCTCCCACTTGGACAAAAGTTGGTGGAACCAAAGTATTACGAAGGGTTTTGCTCGCTGCTTCTTCACCGTTAGATTGAGCAGAGTAAGCTGTTCGATCAATACCAAAGTTGATAGCCTGACGGAAATTTTTATTTAAGATAGCTGTTTGAGCTGATTTCTTTTGTTCGTCCGTTGTTTTAGCGGTATGATTATAGGTTTTTCGGTTGACGTTAAAGTTAAAGTACCAAGATGTCTTGTCTTGCAAGCTATAAACGATATTGTCTTGGTATTTTTCTTTTGTCTTGGCATAGTTCGAACTATTTGGATAGACTCCCGCAATCGAGTAGGCGCCATTTTCAAAGTTTCGAATGGTCATCTCCTGATCTGACCCATCAAAGTAGGCTAACTTAACTTTTTCAATGGTTACTTTATCATGGTCATAATAGTGTGGATTCTTCACATATTCGATCGAAGATTTTGATGTGAAATCTTTTAACAAATACGGACCATTATAAAGGACGCTACCTGGCGTCAAGGTACCGAAATCTTTATCCTTTGATTTCAAGAACTCTTCGTTGACTGGGAAAAGAATACTATTGGTTGTCTTTGAATTCCAGTACGGTTCTGGTCGAGTCAAAGTGTACTCGACTGTGTAGTCATCCAAGGCTTTGACACCAACAGTTGAAAAGTCATTAGTCACACCCGTCACATAGTCATTCAATCCCTTGATTGAATTTTGGATCAGATCCATGGCTTGCCCCTTGTTGTCAGCGGCATATTTGATCCCAGTGACAAAATCCTGAGCCTTGACTGATGCATATTCCTCACCATCAGCCGTGTACCACTTGGCATCTTTTCTGAGCTTGTAAGTATAGGTCAAGCCATCTGATGAAACAGACCAATCCTCCGCAAGAGCAGGTACGAGGTTCCCATAGCTGTCATTCTCTAACAAACCATCTACGAGATTGGTAATAACGGCAGTGTTATCTGCATAATAATCTAGAAGATAGTTGAAAGTTGTTGGATTCGCACTAAATGTTGATGAATAAGTGCTAGTATTTGTGTTGAACTGTCCACACGCCGAAAGCAAAATCCCTGTCGCTAAGACAAGACCTGTCCCGATTAGGCTTTTTTTCATTTTCATCATCTACTCCTCAATGTTACGTTTTATAACATAACCATATTTTATCAAATTTATTCAAAAATGTAAAGTTACTGCTTTTATGTCAACTGGTGTCTCAAAACAAAAAAGGAAGCACAGATTTTCTGCAACTTCCTTTTCTGTTTATAGATTACTTGACGTGTTTTTCAAGTTCTTTTTGGTATTTGGCATTTGTTTCGATTTTTTCTTGTTGCCATTTCTTGAAGGCTTCTTCGTATTCTTTTGCAGTCACAACATCCTTTTGCAACTCCAATCCTTTGAACACAAATGGGTCTCCCTTGATTCCGACTTGAGAGTAGGCTTTTGTGAACGGTACAGTACGGCTAACCGTTGGAGAACCACCTGAAGAAGCAACTGGGATTAAGAGTGAGCTATCAGACACCCAAGCTTGAGCTTTGGCGTATTTTTCATAACGCTTATTAAGGTCGCTAGTTTCAGCTGCAGCATCATCCAAGAGTTTCTTGTATTCGTCCAGTCCAACTTGAGCCATCACTTCTGGATCTTTTCCGCGAGTAATTCCCAAGTGTTTGAGGGCAGAACCCTTCTTGGCATCAAGAATGTTGAGGTAGGTAGCTGGGTCTTGATAGTCAGGTCCCCAACCAGTTCCGTTCAAGTCATAGTCTTTTTGGGATGGTACCTTGGCTTGAGACGTAATGCTCATTTTTTCATTATCAGTCATTTGAAGGACATCGACAATGACATTTTCAGTACCAAGTGATGATTCGATAGACTGCTTGAGTGAGTTGGTTTGTTGAACCGCGATTACATCTGTTTGCTCAACCGGGATATCCAAATGGATTGGGAAGGTAACCCCCTTGCCCTGCAATTCTTCCTTGGCTTTAGCAAAGGCTGCCTTAGCTTTTTCAGGACTGTAAATTGTATCCTTACCATCTGTAAGGGCTACATCTTTCCACTGGTCACCATAAGAAACAAGCTCTGCCTGTGCCAACTCTCCAAAAGTTTTTTCACCTACTTGAACGTAGTCATGAGGCACTAGGCTGTTACGGATAATTTTGTCCGCACCTTCTTCACCATTCAACTGAGCAGTGTAAGAGTGACGGTCAAGGGCAAAGTTCAGTGCCTGACGGAAGTTCTTGTTGAGAAGAGCTTCTTTTGTTGATGTTTTTTGAGTCTCGTCTGTTTTGGCTGTTTTATTGTAAGACTGGCGGTTTACGTTAACAGTGAGGTAGTAGCTTGTCGCTTCTTGTGGACTGTAGACAATCTTATCTCCGTACTCTTGTTTAGTTGACTCAAAGTTTGAGCTTGTTGGGAAGAGACGAGCTGTTGTATAAGCACCTTGTGTAAAGCTACGAATCAAAGATTCTTGGTCAGATCCATCGTAGAAAGTTAATTTGACATTGTCAATCTTAACATTGTCCTTATCCCAGTAATTTGGATTCTTTTCATACTCAATGGCTGATTTTGAAGTCAATGATTTCAAGAAATAAGGACCGTTATAAAGGATGCTTGATGGGGTTGGCGCACCGTAGTCGCTCCCTTTAGAATTCAAAAACTCTTCATTAACTGGAAGCATGGTTGCAGTTGTGACCTTAGAGTTCCAGAAACTTTCTGGCTTGTTGAGCGTATATTCTACTGTGTAATCGTCAACAGCCTTAACTCCTACTGTAGAAAAGTCATTGCTCTCTCCACTGATATAGGCAGACAATCCTTTGATAGAATCTTGAATCAAAGTAAGACCATCTGATTTTCCATCAGCTGCGTGTTTCAGACCAGTAACAAAGTCCTGAGCCTTGACTTCAGCATACTCTTCTCCCTCAGAAGTATACCATTTTACACCCTTACGAAGTTTGTAAGTGTAAGTCAAACCATCTTTAGAAACAGACCAATCTTCTGCAAGTGATGGAATCAAGTTCCCGTATTTATCATTTTCCAAAAGACCATCAACAACGTTTGCTATAACGTCAGAGGTTGAGCTCTTGCTCGTCACACTATAGTCCAAAGAAGATGGATCCATAGCGTAGACATAAGAGAATGTTTTGGGAGCATCCGCTTTCTTTTCGCTTTGCCCACAAGCAGTTAACAGTAGGGCTGCACTCAAAACAGCACCTGCTCCTAAGAGCCACTTTTTCGATTTCATAAGTAATCTCCTTAAAGATAGTGTTTTCACCATTATACCCTATTTTTTCATAAAAGCAAGGACTTTCGCCAGATTTTTTAGAAAATTCTAACAAATATTTTTTAAAGACTTTTCTACATAATTTTTACTAAAAAGGCCCCAAGCTACAAAAGCTTGAGGTTCCCTTATTTTAATCCGTTAGTTCCACACAGAAAGCATCCCATGGCTCTAAGGTTTGTTTTTCAACTGCTTCTTTAGCAGTAGTGTTTTCAATCAAGATTGACTTAACTCTTCCTTCTACTGAAAGGTTTTGTTTTTCATTGGACAAGTTAGCTACAACCAGGAAGCGGCGGTCACCGTCCTTACGGATATAAGCAAAGATCTTGTCAGCTGTATCAAGCAATTCAAAATCAGCTCGAATCAACCAGCTGTTCTCCTTACGGATTTGAACGAGTTTTTGATAGGTATAGAAAATAGAATCTGGATTTGCCAGTGCTTCTTGAACGTTGATTGCTTCGTAGTTTGGATTAACCGCCAACCAAGGTTGACCTGTTGAGAAACCAGCGTTTTCGCTCTCATCCCATTGCATTGGAGTACGTGCATTATCACGACCGATGACACGGATACTATCCATAATTTCTTCCATCGGAACGCCTTTTTCAAGAGCTTCACGCGCATAGTTGATAGATTCAATATCTTCTACTTGATCCAGTGTTTCAAACGGATAGTTGGTCATCCCAATCTCCTCACCCTGGTAGATATAAGGTGTCCCTCTCATGAGATGAAGCAGGATTGCAAAGGCTTTGGCAGATTTTTCACGGTATTCTTGGTCATTTCCCCAAATAGAGACAATTCGAGGGAGGTCATGGTTATTCCAGAAGAGGGAATTCCAGCCGTCTTCAACTCCCAGCTCTGTCTGCCATTTGTTGAAAATTTCTTTTAATTTCCCTACATTTAACTCTTTTTGGTAGTGCCACTTAGGTTGCCCTTCCTGATACTGAAGACAGATGTGTTCAAACTGGAAGACCATTGACAATTCTTGTCCCTTTGGATCCGAGTAGAGCTTAGCAATCTCGGGCGCCGCTCCCCAGGTCTCTCCTACTGTCAATAGATCTTTATCTCCAAAAGTCGCCTGATTCATTTCCTTGAGATAGGGATGGAGCATGGGACCATTATTCACTACCTTCTCGTCAGGAATTTTCCCAATCATGTCAATGACATCCATACGGAAACCACCAATTCCCTTATCAATCCAGAAGTTCATCATCTCGTAAATTTTCTGGCGCAGTTTTTCATTCTCCCAGTTGAGATCAGGCTGTTTCTTGCTGAAAAAGTGGAGATAGTACTGACCTGACTTTTCATCGTATTCCCAAGCTGACCCACTAAAGATAGACTCCAAATCATTGGGCTCATCCCGCCAGATATAGTAGTCTCGCTCGGGGCTGTCAGGATTTTCACAGGCCTCGACAAACCAAGCATGTTCATCTGAGGTATGATTGACCACCAAGTCCATGATAATTCGAATATCACGCTTCCTAGCTTCTGCGATGAGTTCATTCATATCCTCCATAGTCCCAAAAATAGCTGCAATCGCTTGATAATCAGCAATATCATAGCCATTATCATCCATCGGACTGTCATAAACGGGAGAAAGCCAAATCGCTGTAATTCCTAACTTAGCTAGGTAGTCTAACTTACTAGTAATTCCTGGCAAATCGCCAATTCCATCTCCGTTACTGTCCATGAAACTCTTTGGATAGACTTGATAGACTACGGCATTGTGCCACCATTTTTCTTGCATCTGTTTACCTCATTATTTTAATAATCTATAGTCTATGATAGCGCTTTTTAAAACTTAGTGCAAGCGTTTGCCTAATCTTTTTAATTTCTTTTTTGGCTCCGTAGTTTCCTAACTTCCAATTTTTTATTATAATAGAGGTCAGAGGTAAAAAAATGAAAAAACAAGCTTTTAGTTCTGAACAATATCTGAATCTACAGCGCGACCACATTTTGGAGCGCATTAACCAATTTGATGGCAAGCTCTATTTGGAGTTTGGTGGCAAAATGTTAGAAGATTTCCACGCTGCTCGTGTACTTCCTGGTTATGAGCCTGACAATAAAATCAAGCTCTTGCAAGAATTGAAAGAGCAGGTTGAGGTTGTTATCGCCATTAATGCTAGCAACATCGAACATTCTAAAGCACGTGGTGACCTAGGCATTTCTTATGACCAAGAAGTTCTTCGTTTGATTGACAAATTCAATGAGCTGGGAATTTTTGTTGGTTCGGTTGTCATCACACAATACGCTGGCCAACCAGCTGCAGATGCCTTCCGCAACCAGTTAGATAAAAACGGGATTGATTCCTATCTTCATTATCCGATCAAAGGATACCCGACTGATATGGACCACATCATCTCTCCAGAAGGCATGGGAAAAAACGACTACATCAAAACCAGTCGCAACTTGATTGTCGTAACCGCTCCTGGACCTGGTTCTGGAAAATTGGCAACTTGTATGTCAAACATGTACCATGACCAAATCAATGGCATCAAGTCTGGTTACGCTAAGTTTGAAACCTTCCCAGTTTGGAATCTTCCCCTTCATCACCCTGTCAATTTGGCCTACGAGGCTGCCACAGCAGACCTTGACGATGTCAATATGATTGACCCTTTCCATCTCCAAACCTACGGAGAAACCACTGTCAATTACAACCGTGATATCGAAA
>CAUVMH010000015.1:0-29888 GCA_963552835.1 uncultured Streptococcus sp.
AGAACGCTACAAGGATAAGGTAGTGGACGAAACTGCCAGTCTCTTTGAGAATGCCTTAGCCTTTGCGCGTGTGGAAATCAAGCACAGCTGGAGCAAGTGGAACCAGCCGGTTGATTACAAGGAGTGGGGCATGCCAGCTCACATGGTCAATGCCTACTACAATCCTCAGAAGAACTTGATTGTCTTCCCAGCGGCTATTTTACAGGCTCCATTCTATGACTTGCATCAGTCGTCTTCAGCCAACTATGGTGGTATTGGTGCTGTTATTGCTCATGAAATTTCCCACGCCTTTGATACAAATGGAGCTTCCTTTGATGAAAATGGTAGTCTCAAAGACTGGTGGACTGAGAATGACTATGCTGCTTTCAAAGAAAAAACTCAGAAAGTTATCGACCAGTTTGATGGTCAAGAATCTTACGGCGCAAGGATCAACGGAAAACTAACCGTATCAGAAAATGTTGCTGACCTGGGAGGAATTGCTGCAGCCCTTGAAGCTGCCAAGAGAGAAGCAGACTTCTCTGCTGAAGAATTCTTCCACAACTTTGCTCGTATCTGGCGTATGAAGGGCCGTCCGGAGTTGATGAAACTCATGGCCAGTGTTGATGTCCACGCACCAGCCAAACTCCGTGTCAATGTTCAAGTACCAAATTTCGATGACTTCTTTACAACATACGATGTCAAAGAAGGCGACGGCATGTGGCGTTCACCAGAGGACCGTGTGATTATTTGGTAAGACAAAAACCAAGGATAGCATCCTTGGTTTTTTGCTTACTAGAAAAAGGGATTAAAAGTCTTTTCGTGAGCGATAGTCGTAGCTGGACCATGCCCAGGATAGACATCGTAGTTAGGGAGGGTGAAGAGTTGCGTCTGAATGCTATGGAGCAGTTGTTCCGTGCTACCTGTAGGAAGGTCTGTCCGTCCGATGGTTTCGCGGAAAAGAGCATCTCCAGTCAAGACTAGATGGGCATCAGGAAAGACGATAGAAACGCCGCCGATAGAGTGCCCTGGGGTTGGTAGAACTGTAAAACGAAATTCCTTAAGCTGGTATTCTTCATGAAAGGCAAAGGTGTGTTCTGCTGGTTTTGCGACCACATCTGCCATATCGTCGTGACGAGGGAGACCAGAGAGATTATCTACAGGTGTATAAAGCCAGCTAGCTTCACTCTCTGCTACATAAACTGGAGGATTTCCAAAAGTCTCACGAACCAAGTCTAGACTCATAATATGGTCGTAGTGGGTGTGTGTCAGGAGAATCGCGCAGACTGGTTTGTTGATTTTTTCAATAGTCTTGCGAATAGCTTCCCAATGGCTACCTGGGTCAACCACAATCAGGTGTTGGTCTCCTTCCAGATAATAAGTGTTTTCATAAGCAACGGGATTCACGGTTTTATGGACTTTCATAAATCTTCCTCTCTCAAAGAATGTACTAAACTAAGTATAGCATAGAAGAGGATACTTAGGGTATCAAAAAGTCTTTTTCGTGCTTTGACGATTTTTCCAAGCTTGATAGCGGGTGTCAATCAAGAGTTGGGTTAAGCGCCCCATGGTTTCTCTTTCTTCGGGAGTGAGGGATTGAGCTTGTACAAAGAGTTGATGAATGTGTTCAATGGCATTGAAGGAAGAAAGATCGTTGATAGAGGAGATGCCTGCATCGAGAATGATTCCAAAAAAGAGGTCAAAGTAGAGCTGCAGTTCTTCGTCAGGAACTGTTTCAACCCATTCCTTGAAGGTTGTATCGACTTGCTGACTATCACTATTGGTCTCGTCTAGTTGGACAAAGTGTTTGTCTTCAATCTGCCAACTAAAGGTGTCGTGCTGGGCAAGGCCACCTAAGGCGGTGCTTCGAACGACGATTTTTTTATCCGGAATTTCCAGCATCATCCCGATGATAGACCCTTGTGGGATAAATACTTTCGTTCTTTCCATCATGTTTTGATAGCCAGGTGTTTCGGTTAGTTCCTTGTGAAGCCCAGGGGCATCAAAAGTGTAGACAGCGACAATGTTTTTCTGTAAGTTTGGATCAAGTTGACTGGCAGCATAGACAGCTAGATTGCCCCCTTTTGAATGCCCTGCTAGGACGATCTTTTGATTGGGATGTTGGGCAAAAAAGTCCTCTAAATACTGGAGGGCATGTTTTTGAGCAGGGATTTCCTTCATATAGGTCATATGGAAATCTTCTTTCCAACCAATGATGCTGTCATCTGTCCCGCGAAAAACAAGCAAATAGGTATCGAGACTGATACGATAAGTCATAGCCGCAAACTGTTTTTGCAATTCAGGATCAATATCATTGATAAAGTTTGAGAGCTTGCAATTTTTAAAGCGTTTGTGTTGAGCGAGCTGATCCAACAACTGGAGACGGTTTTTATTGGTCAACATCGTCGTGTCTCTAGGGATTTGAGGTGCTAGATCTATGAGGCGCTTTGGTTCTTGGGTGATTACATTATCAAAAGCAAGGTAGGTCAACTCAGTCAAGGCAAGAACATCTAACTCATTCACGGGGAGGTCATAAAAGGAATCGTATGCTACATCATTGAGGTAGTCAAAAATATTGGCCATAAAAGCTCCTTTCTCTATGTTTATCCTATCACATTTACCAAGAATTAGCTAGTGGGCTTACTAGATTTTGCTATACTACTAGCTAACTGGTTTAAATACAGGTTTGCGTTTTATCCATAGGGAAAATCTGTTATAATAAGAACAAAGGAGGAGCGCATGCACAAGATTTTACTAGTAGAAGATGACCAAGTCATTCGACAACAAGTGGGGAAACTGCTTTCTGAGTGGGGCTTTGAGGTTGTTTTGGTAGAAGATTTTATGGAAGTATTGAGCCTTTTTGTTCAGTCAGAACCTCATTTGGTCCTCATGGATATTGGTCTGCCTCTTTTTAATGGTTACCACTGGTGTCAGGAGATTCGTAAGATTTCTCAGGTACCTATCATGTTTCTGTCTTCGAGAGATCAGGCGATGGATATTGTCATGGCGATCAATATGGGTGCGGATGACTTTGTGACCAAGCCTTTTGACCAGCAGGTCCTCCTTGCCAAGGTTCAGGGCTTGTTGCGCCGTTCCTATGAGTTTGGCCGAGATGAAAGTCTGCTGGAGTATGCGGGTGTGATCCTCAATACCAAGTCTATGGACCTGCACTATCAGGGGGAAGTATTGAGTTTAACCAAGAATGAATTTCAGATTTTGCGGATTTTGTTTGAACATGCGGGTAATATCGTGGCGCGTGATGACCTGATGCGGGAACTCTGGAATAGCGATTTTTTCATCGATGACAATACCTTGTCTGTCAACGTTGCTCGCTTGCGCAAAAAGTTGGAGGAGCAAGGCTTGGCAGGATTTATCGAAACCAAGAAGGGAATAGGGTACGGACTGAAACATGCTTGATTGGAAACTATTTTTTCTGGCCTATCTGCGTTCTCGCAGTCGTCTTTTTGTCTATATTTTTTCATTGGGTTTTCTTGTTTTTCTCTTTCAGTTTTTATTCGCTAGTATAGGATTTTATTTCTTCTATTTTTTCCTCCTCAGTAGCTTTTTGACCCTTTTATTTTTGGTTTGGGATATTTTTGCAGAAGCTCAGGTTTACCGGCAGGAAGTACTCTATGCTGAAAGAGATCCCAAGTCCCCTCTGGAATGTGCGCTGGCAGAGAAACTCGAAGAGCGAGAGTCTGAATTGTATCAAAAGAAGTCGGAAGCCCAAAGCAAGCTGACGGATTTGCTTGATTACTATACCTTGTGGGTTCACCAGATCAAGACCCCCATTGCTGCTAGTCGCCTTTTGGTAGCAGAAGTCTCTGATCGGGAGGTCAAGCAGCAACTGGAACAGGAAATCTTTAAGATTGACTCCTATACCAATCTGGTGTTGCAGTATCTTCGTTTGGAAAGCTTCCACGATGACTTGGTATTTGAAAAGGTTCAAGTGGATGACTTAGTTAAGGAAGTGGTTCGTAAGTATGCTCTTTTCTTTATCCAAAAGGGACTGACGGTCAATCTACATGACCTTGACAAAATCATCGTGACCGATAAGAAGTGGCTGTTGGTCGTCATTGAACAAATCCTCTCAAACAGCCTCAAATACACCAAGAAAGGTGGACTAGAGATTTATATGGAAGGCCAGGAGCTCTGTATCAAGGATACGGGAATCGGGATTAAAAACAGTGATGTGCTCCGAGTCTTTGAACGTGGCTTTTCAGGATACAATGGCCGTTTGACCCAACAGTCCTCTGGACTTGGCCTCTACCTATCTAAGAAAATTTCTGAAGAACTGGGTCACCAGATTCGTATCGAGTCTGAGGTCGGAAAAGGAACGACAGTGCGGATTCAGTTTGCTCAAGTGAACCTAGTACTTGAGTGAGAAAAGTAGATAAGAGCCCAGGATAAAACAACTGGGCTTTTCTATCTTTAACTGTGTAGCCTAGTAAATTATTTTATCTACTGTAAACAAATCTCTGAGGGATATGAAGACCACAAACGAACAGGTAGATCTAGATCAAAAGCAGATTAAGCAAACCATTAACAAGCAAATCTTGACAGTTTTCTTCCTTCCTGTAATTTTTGCATTTCTCCATTGGCCTTTGCTTATCATATGCTTAGTTTAGTTCTCGAGGTCATTGAAGTAGTCGATGATACCATGAGGTTGACGATAACTTTCTCTATCTGTTCAATTGATAGATTTCTTCAGATAAAGACTGTAAAATTTTTGATATAATGTTAAGGATGGACTGACGGATATTTAAAGGATAATTTTCAAAAGAATAACAGGTGAGAATTAAAAATATGTAAGATTGGACAGAAGTTTCTCTACCATCATCCATGCAGAAACAAGATTATATGAAATAAAAGGAGTAACCAATGACCGGAAACTATTCAACACGTGAATACCGTGAGAAATTATATGATGATCTTCATGTTCGATTAAGAGATACAGTGATTTTGATGTGTGCGATTTTTATTGCCTCTATCGGCCTAAATATGAATTCAACAGCTGTCATTATTGGAGCCATGCTGATTTCCCCTCTTATGACATCGATTGTTGGACTCGGATTTGGTTTAGCTATTTTTGATACGCGTTTAATCAAGCAATCTCTAGAGGTTTTATTGACTCAAGTGTTGGTCAGTTTGCTTGTCTCGACTCTGTATTTCTGGATTTCTCCCTTGTCTTATGCAAGTAGCGAGTTGATTGCACGAACCTCTCCAACCATTTGGGATGTTCTCATTGCTATTGCTGGTGGGATTGCTGGTGTGATCGGTTCAAGGAAAAAAGAAGCAAACAATATCGTGCCAGGAGTAGCCATTGCTACAGCTTTGATGCCGCCTATCTGTACTGCTGGCTATGGTTTAGCTAATGGGAATGTACGATTTTTATTGGGGGCTCTCTATCTTTTCTTGATCAACTGTGTCTTTATCATGCTAGCCAACATTGTTGGAACAAGAATTTTGATGAGAAAATCTCCTTTAACTTCATTTAAAGAGCTGAGCATTAAAATGAGAATTGGCTTGATTTCTTTGATTGTATTGTTGATTCTTCCAGCTAGCTATTCGGCAGTTACTCTGACAATAGAACAAGCGCGCAAAGAAGGGATCAAACAGTTTGTAGGAAAAGAGTTCGCCAATTATACGGTCATTAATCAAGTCTACAAGTCAAGGAACAATGAATTGGTCTTGACGGTTGTTGGAGATCCGATTTCAGACGAAGAATTAGAAACGCTCCATCAAAAACAAGCCTCTTACGGTATTCAATCTGTTCAATTAAAAGTCAATCAAGTTCATAATTCGACAAAATTAGATAGTGAGATGACCAAGGAATTTTATGAAATTATTAACAAGTATATCGATCAAAAACTCTCTGAAAAAGATTCACAAAAAGATCTCGTAAAAGAAAATGAGGCAGACAAGGATTGAGGATAGTCAACTTATCTAACTCATGAAAGCAAATCTTGAGAGGATATCCTATATCCAGCAGTTAGTGGATAGAAAGGATTGTTTATGAGGATACCATTTGTGCTGGTTTAACCAGTCACTACTAGCTCAGATTAAATAAAATATAAAAAGCAACAGCTGAAATAGTTGTTGCTTTTTCTGGCTCTGAAAAATGTTTCTCAGACTGTGATTGTTTTATTTCTCAACGCGTGATTTGTTGGCGATATCAGCTAGGATAGCTTGAACAAAGTCATCAACTGAGACAGTTTGTGTTTCTTTTTGGCCATAGCGACGAACGTTGACTGTTCCGTCTTCCATTTCCTTGTCCCCAACGATCAATTGGTAAGGAATCTTGCTTGTTTGTGAAGCACGGATCTTGAACTGCATTTTTTCATTGCGTTCATCTACATCTGCACGGACACCACGGTCACGGAGTTTCTTGGCTACTTCCCAAGCGTAGTCCACATGTTTTTCGTTAGATACTGGGATAAGGGTCACTTGATGTGGTGCAAGCCATGTTGGGAAGGCACCCTTGTAGTTCTCAATCAAGATAGCTGTGAAGCGTTCCATAGTTGAGATAACTCCACGGTGGATCATAACTGGACGGTGTTCCTCACCATCTGCTCCAACATATTTGAGGTCGAAGCGTTCTGGAAGCAAGAAGTCAAGCTGGATAGTAGAAAGGGTTTCTTCTTTACCGAGGGCAGTTTTAACTTGGATATCCAATTTTGGTCCGTAGAAGGCTGCTTCACCTTCAGCTTCAAAGTAGTCCAGTTCCATATCATCCATAGCTGCTTTCAACATGCGTTGTGCATTTTCCCACATCTCATCGTTGTCAAAGTATTTGTGTTTATCTTCTGGGTCACGATAAGACAAGCGGAAACGGTAATCTGTCAAATTAAAGTCTTCATACACGTCGATAATCAATTGAAGAATTTTCTTGAATTCTTCCTCAATTTGTTCTGGAGCTACAAAAGTATGACCATCATTTAGGGACATTTCACGTACACGTTGAAGGCCTGTAAGGGCGCCAGATTTTTCATATCGGTGCATCATGCCAATCTCAGCGATACGGATTGGTAATTCACGGTATGAGTGTACATGGTGTTTATAAACTTCGATATGGTGAGGACAGTTCATTGGACGGAGGACAAATTCTTCACCGTCTCCCATGTCCATAGTTGGGAACATATCTTCACGGTAGTGATCCCAGTGACCAGAAGTTTTATAGAGTTCCACTGAGGCAATTGGTGGAGTGTAAACATGTTGGTAGCCTGCAGCGATTTCCTTGTCAACAATGTAGCGTTCCAATTCACGACGGATAGTGGCACCGTTTGGTAACCAGAATGGTAAACCTTGTCCGACTTCTTGTGAAATCATGAAGAGGTCAAGCTCTTTACCGAGTTTACGGTGGTCACGTTCCTTGGCTTCTTCACGCATTTGAAGGTAGTTCTTCAAGTCTTTCTTGTCAAACCAAGCTGTACCGTAGATTCGTTGCATCATCGCGTTGTCGCTATTTCCACGCCAGTAGGCACCAGCTACGTTGAGAAGGTGGAAGATTTGGATACGACCTGTTGATGGGACGTGAGGACCACGGCAGAGGTCTACGTATTCGCCCTGACGGTAGATAGTCAAACCGCCTTCGTCTTCTGAGTGTTCTTCAATCAATTCCAATTTGTAAGGGTCGTTCTTGAAGATTTCACGGGCCTCGTCTTTGGTAACTTCTTCACGGATTGATGGGAAGTTTTCTTTAACGATTTTCTTCATTTCTTCTTCGATACGAGGCAGGTCCTCGTTAGAGATTTGGCCAGCAGTATTGTCGGTATCGTAGTAGAAACCATCTTCGATAGCTGGACCAACACCTAAGTGAATGTCTGGGAAGAGGCGACGAGCTGCTTGGGCAAACAAGTGAGCAGCTGAGTGGCGCAAGATTGGCAGAGCATCTTCGTGATCAGGCGTCACGATTTCGATGCTTCCATCATCAGTGATAGCACGAGTAGTGTCGATGAGTTTGCCGTTGAATTTACCAGCCAAGGCTTTTTTTGCTAGGGAATTGCTGATAGATTGGGCAATTTCAAAAGTAGTAACGCCAGATTCGAATTCACGAACAGCGCCATCTGGGAAAGTAATCTTAATCATGGTTTTCTCCTTAAATATTTATTCTATTTTTGTTGGACAATTTTAAGAGCCGAGCAACTTCTTCTGCAGTCTGATTTTCTGGTTGACTACCATCTGTTACGAGACTAGAATAGCCTAATTTCATCGCTTCCTTACGAACCATTTGAGCAAAAAGAATATCTCGTTGCATCCAGTTTTCAAAAGCTTGCTCAGGGTTGGTTGTACCCTCTAAGACATAAGGAACCCATTCTCTCTGTCTATAATGCTTTTTTTGAAAATCGGCTGTTGGAGTCAAGCATAGATAGGAAGACGTTGGACATTCAAGCTCCTTTACCAAGTGAGGCAAAAGTCCAGCTCCCTCCACCAAGAGAGGTCTGTTTTGATTTTTTATCAAGTAAGATTTTACATAAGGAAAAATCTCTTCATAAAAGCGCCATTCTTCATCTGCCATCTCTTCTGGATTTCTCATCCAGATTTGTTCTGGATTTCTATCCTGCCTAAGAAGGCAAATCGGCTGTGAGTCTGCACTTGCTTGACTCATCATCTCTTCTATCAAATCATCCAGTTTGATATGAAGTAGTTGATACTGTCTAGCAAGAAGTGAGGCAATTGTTGACTTTCCACTGCAAGGTGATCCGCCAATCATATAAAGCATCGTTCTTCTTCCTTCTGATAAAACAAAAAGCGACATCCTTAAAAGGACGTCGCAACGTGGTTCCACCTTCATTTATGTTCCTCAAAAAAGAGGGACACCTCAGATTGGCTTTAACGTA
Organism: uncultured Streptococcus sp.; assembly: GCA_963552835.1. Lineage (GTDB taxonomy): Bacteria > Bacillota > Bacilli > Lactobacillales > Streptococcaceae > Streptococcus. The sequence goes on from CAUVMH010000015.1 coordinate 8,817, forward strand.
GCCACCGTTTTATGTTTGCATAAAAGTCAGTTGAGTAGTATCAGTTTAGGCTCTCTATGCGTTTCCAGCAACCACGCACTCTCTAGTAGAAAGGGACTAAGTGACTTGTCTCTATGCATTATTATAGCATGATTGCGAGAATTTTCAAGGATTTTGTGAAAGTTTTTTATTTTTTCCTTGCTGGAGCATATATTTAATACCTGAACCTGAAGCCATACCAAGTAGGGCAAAGAATTCATAAGCTAGGAAATAAACGAGAATGAATTCATTAAAAGTGATGATGGTAAAGCAATAGAGCAATCCGACACCAAGCAGCCACCACAGTGAGAATTGGAAACGGTAGCTATAAAGAAGGGACACGATGAAGGTTGCCAAAGGTGAAAAGAGGAGAATGTTGTAAATGTACAGTTCCTTCAGTGTATATGGGTCAGTGATGAGTAGTGAGAATAGCTCATAGAGGGGCCAGTAAAAGAAGAAAATGACAAGGTAGTATGGGAGATACTTAAGATAGTTCCGCATGGCAATAGTCCTCCAATCTGCAAAAATTGAGAGATGTTGAAGACCACATAATCCTAAATGAAGGGGAACTCTCTATTTATATTATAGCACGTATTGGAAGCCTTTACAAGTTAATCCAGTGAGTAGTGATAGTGCTCTTTTTGAGTGTTTTCTGCTATAATACTAACAAAAGAAGTAAGAGGAAAAGAGGAGAAAGGATGACGAAAATAGCAGTTCTTTCAGACATACATGGAAATACGACAGCCCTGGAAGCTGTACTGGCTGATGCTAAAAAGGCAAAGGTAGATGAGTACTGGCTTTTGGGGGATATTCTTATGCCTGGAACGGGACGTAGAAGGATATTGAATCTTTTAGCTACTTTGCCTATCACTGCAATAGTTCTTGGTAATTGGGAGAACAGTCTCTGGCGAGGCTTGCATCGTAAGCTAGATTTGACAAAAGCTAGTCATCGCTACCTCCTACGTCAATGCCAGTATATATTAGAAGAAATCAGCCCTGAAGAAATCGAAGACCTCCACAATCAACCCATGCAAGTTCACCGTCGGTTCGGTAATTTGACGGTAGGAATCACTCACCATCTCCCTGATAAAAACTGGGGTAGAGAGTTGATTCATACGGGAAAACAAGAAGATTTTGATAGATTAGTGACGAATCCACACGCCTCCATCGCAGTATATGGTCATATCCACCAACAGTTGCTTCGTTATGGAAGTGATGGACAGTTGATTCTTAATCCAGGGTCTATTGGACAACCCTTCTTTCTAGATGCGAAGTTGCGTAAGGACCTGCGGGCCCAGTATATGATCTTAGAGTTTGATGAAGCAGGTTTGGCTGATGTTGATTTTCGTCGAGTGGATTATGATGTAGAAGCTGAATTGCAGTTGGCTAAAGATTTAAAGCTCCCCTATTTCCAGGTCTATTATGAAAGTTTGGTAAATGGGATTCACCACACTCATAACCAGGAACTTCTGTATGAGATTGCTCAAAAACAGGGTCATGATATTGAGTTGGATGCATGGTTAGATAGTAGTAATGATTGACATGACATCAAAAAGGGGTATAATGAGTATGAGAAGAGAGATGATGAGAATCTCAGGTGAAAGGGGAACAAAATGCAAATTTCAAGTCGATTTACCATTGCGACCCATATGCTAATTATCATTGCTATCAAGGGCCAGGAAAGTAAGGTGACCAGTGATTTTCTCGCAGCTAGCGTTGGAGTTAATCCAGTCATTATCCGTAAGACTTTGTCGCAACTCAAAAAAGCAGGATTGATTTCAGTTGCGCGTGGGACGGGTGGTACCGAAATTATCAAAGACCTCCAAGATATTAGCCTTTTTGATGTTTATCAGGCAGTCGAATGTTTAGGAAAATCTGGTAAGCTCTTTAGTTTCCATGACAATCCAAATCCTAATTGCCCAATTGGTGCGAATATCCATGCAGTCTTGGACCAAAAGTTGTTTGATGTTCAAGCAGCTATGGAAAACCAACTGCGTCAGACAAGTCTGGCTCAGGTTGTGGCAGATGCTCAGAATAAACTGTCTAAGTAAGAGGACTAAGGTTCTCTTTTTCTATTGCCATAATTATGGTACAATGTAGTCATTAAAGGAGGAGACTATGTACTTTATCACAGGATTTTTTGTCCTACTTTTTCTCGTTTCGTTTTTAAGGGACAATCGCAGTCTCTGGAATCCAGCTCTCTTGCTTTTGTCTTTACTCTTTTCTTATATGTCTATTGCCAATCTTTTTTACGAAGCTGGGCAGAAAGAAGTGCACATGGTTTTCTTTGCAGGGATTTTTCTCCTGCTGCCTCTTTTAGTTTTTCTAAGTGGTTTTTTCCTTATTTATAATGGATTTGTGTTATTGAAAAAAGAAGGAAAATCCAAGGCAAATTATTTGTCTCTAGGATTAGGCTGCGTGATTCTATTCTTTTTTGTGATCATGGCGATTCGAGTGAGCGATACCAAGGGCTTGTTTTACACCAATCATCTAGTGAATATTATCTTTTTCTTTTTGATTTATTCGTATTTGATTTTTGGTTTTGCCTTTGCAGGATTTCTGCTTTATTCCATTCTGTATCTTTTCATTCCTAAGAAAAAATATTATGATTTTATCATCATTCACGGAGCAGGCTTGTTGAATGGAGAAAAAGTGACTCCCTTACTGAAGAGTCGCATTGACAAGGCAGTAGAAGCTTATCACCAGTCTCTCAATCCCAATGTTAAAATCATCGCAAGTGGTGGTCAAGGTGGGGATGAGAAGATTTCTGAAGCTCAGGCAATTTGTAATTATTTGCTGGAAGAGACGGATGTTCCGAGAGAAGCGATTCTCCTAGAGGAAGACTCAACGACGACCTATGAGAATCTTCTCTTCTCAAAAGAAATGGGAGAGAAGCTGGTGGCCAGTCCACGTTTTCTCTTTGTGACCAATGATTACCATGTTTTTCGTACCAGTACCTATGCTCGCCGTATTGGGATGAAGGGAGATGGTCTTGGTTGCCGTACAGCCGCCTACTATATCCCATCGGCCTTTATCAGAGAATACATTGCTCTATGTGTGAAGATGAGATGGCTTTTTCTCGCCTTCTATATTTTATTAATTTTAGCTCTGATTTTCTCCTATAGAGGTGTTCTATGGTAATATGTAAAATTCATATTGTAATTCTTGTTAGAATCTCTAAAAAATCTTGTAGTAACCCTAAGGGAAAAATTGTCACTAGTAATGAAAGAGCAGGGTAAGTGATTGTGAGTGCGGTTTTTGGAACGGTTTCATGATTGTTCGTCAATCAATTGAACAATTTCTAACCTAGTTGCAGATTTTCAGAGAGAGTCAAAAATAGGCAACTGAATATGAGTAGACTAGAATTTTACAGTCAACGACAAATAAAAATGTGAACAGCAACAGAGGTTCACATTTCATTTTTTACTCATGGCAAAATGGCCTTTAGTTGGTTCAGAATGGTTTGTAAGGTTACAACCGCTTGTTCTCCTTGTTGTGGTTGGTAGAGTAGTTGGAAATACTTGCGAATAGTTTCTTCAAATTGCATAGGGAGGAGTGTACAATGGGTCTTTGCGTACTCCAACATTCGTTTTTCACCAGGATGGGTTTGCTCATTGAGCGCAAACAGCAAGTCAAAGTAGGAAGCAAAAAATTCACTTGAGCGGTGATTCATACTGAGAAGATCTTGGCGTTTGATAGCTTTTTCTATTTGGTGAGAGAAGGCAGGCATGGCTTGTTCTAGCAAAAGGAGTTGCCTTTCGATGATATGCTTTTTGAGTTCCTGTGGATAGGGAATCTGGTAAGTCTTTTGGAGAGAAGCATAGTGTCCATTTGGATCGTATAGAATCTTGCTTTGGAGTAGATTATGCCACATGCAAGTTGTATAAGCATTTTGAGCTTTGTGTTGAAAAACGGTTGAGTTCAATTCCTGTTCAAACGACTCCATCGAACGATAAATCAACTCGATTTCGATACTGTTGTTTAGTACACAGTCGTCCTCTAACTCCCAAAACTGGTTTCCAATTTCCATATAGGAGCAATAGTTGCTAAGAATGATTTGACGAGTTTTCTCGTCAATAGGTGAGTTAAGATAGACATAGACATCATAGTCAGAATTTTGATCGTAGTCTTGTCCTGCACGTGAACCACCAAGAGCGATAGCTTCTACTTGTTCCAGTTGAGAGAATTCTTTGTAAAGGTCTTGAATCATTGTTTTTCTCCTTGCGTTATGGTTTTAAAGTCATTTTACCAAAAAGTAAAACGTTTGCATAGCATTGAGTTGCCCTTTTTCATTTATAGCAAAAAATGTGAACCCTTGTTTTGAGTTCACATTTCTTTCCTTATTCTGTGGCTTGTTGCCAGCGTTTTGCTAGCTTATGAGACAGGCTGGAAATGGCAAAGTTAAAGATAAAGTAAATCAAGGCAATCAGGATATAAAGACTGAAGACCTGCTCTGGTTCGAAATAACGTCCCATGAGAATTTGACTGGCGCCAAAGAGTTCTTGTAGAGCGATAACAGAGTAGAGAAGGCTAGTATCCTTAATCACGGTTACAAACTGAGAAATGATGGCTGGCAGCATTTTGCGAATAGCTTGTGGGAGAATGATGTAGTAGAGGATTTGGGCTGAAGTGAATCCTTGCGACATTCCTGCTTCGTACTGCCCCTTGTCTACAGCATTAAGACCACCTCGGATAATCTCAGCTAGGGCTGCTGAGGTAAAAAGGGTAAAGGCTGTAATACCTGCTGGTGTGGACTTCATCTTGAACACCAAAAAGATGGTGAAAATCCAGAGGAGGTTGGGAACGTTACGCACAAATTCGATATAAATGCTGGAGATGATTCGCAAGACAGGATTTTTCCCATTTCGCATAACCGCAAGTACCGTTCCGATAAGGGTCGAGAGGACGATAGCAATCAGAGAAATGTAGAGGGTTAAGCCAAATCCTTTAAAGATAAAGACTAGGTTATCTGGGGTCAAAACTTCTAAAATAGATTCCATAGTAACCTCCTAAAGTGAATAGGCTTTTTTGTTGGCTTGCTCCATCTTGCGACCAAACTGGGCAACAGGGAAGCATAGGGCAAAGTAGAGAAGGGCAGCGCCTAAAAAGGCCGGAATGTAGTTTCCGTTAAGAGCTGACCAAGACTTGGTCACAAACATCAAGTCCACTCCAGAGATGATAGCTACGGTAGAGGTATTCTTGATGAGGTTAACGATTTGATTGGTCAAAGGTGGGAGAATGATGCGGAAGGCCTGAGGCAAGATAATCAAGCGCATAGCACTGATATAGGTAAAACCTTGCGACAAGGCGGCCTCCATCTGACCGCTAGGAATAGACTGAATCCCTGAACGAATAACCTCAGCGATATAGGCGCCGTGATAGAGTCCCACGCAGAGAACAGCTGTCCAATAAATCGGAATCATGATGGTGTGTTCACTGATAAGAGGTAGACCATAAAAGACGATGACAAACTGCACCAAGAGGGGAGTGTTTTGGTAAAATTCGACAAAGATACGAGCCAGAATACGTAAGGTTGGATATTTACTGGTTGACAGGATTCCGAAGAAGATGCCCAAAACCATGGCTAGGCTAAAGGATCCAATCGCTAGGGCAAGGGTGAAGAGGAAACCATTGAAAAATTGTCCAAAATCCTGAAAATAGGCTGTCCAAGATGATAAATCTGTCATGGGGTGTCCTCCTTAATCTGCAGTATGGCTAGATGGTTTGAGCTTGTAACGGTCATAGAGTTTTTGAAGACTGCCGTCCTTGCTCCATTTAGTGACCAAGTTATCAAGATAATCGTTTAGCTCAGTGTTTGATTTCTTGGTAACAATACCATAGTCAGAGGGTTTAAAACTATCATCTAGTAGTTTTGTGCGTTTACTGATATAGCCAGATAGAATAGAGCGGTCAACAGAGAATGTGTCAATACGATGGGCATGAAGGGAAGTAATCAATTCTGGGTAGGAACCAAGTTCGACGAATTTAAAGGTTAGACCTTTCTTTTTACCCAGTTCGGTAATCAAGCGTTGGGTAATGGAACCTTGGGCAACTCCGATGGTTTTGCCGTTTAAGTCCTCAATGCTTTTGATGTTGGCAGATTTGTTGACCAAAAATCCAGAAGCATCCGTATAGTAGGGACTGGTGAAGTTATACAGTTTTTTACGCTCGTCTGTGATGGTGAAGGTCGCAATATCCATATCGACTTGTTCATTGTCCAGAAGGGGGCCGCGGGTTTGAGCGGTAACAGGAACGTAGCGAACCTTGACCTTTAGTTCATCCGCGATCATCTTTGCTAAGTCGGTTTCGATACCGGAATAAGTCCCTGTCTTGGGATTCTTGTAGCCAAAATTGGGAACGTCTTGTTTGACACCGACAAGCAGTTCGCCTCTTTTTTGAATGTCTGCGACGCTAGTATCGGCTTGGACTGGTTTGGCAGCAGCAAGGCCGAAAAGGCTAATCAATAATGCGGATAAAAAGAATTTCTTTTTCATAGGCGCCTCCTTATTTGACTTTGTCACTTTCGTGGTTGATAATTTTGCTGAGGAATTGCTGGGCACGAGGTTCGCTTGGACTGTCGAAAAAGTCATCGACATCTGTCGTATCCACCAAAACTTCTCCGTCAGCCATAAAGATGATGCGGTCCGCAACCTCTCGAGCAAATCCCATTTCGTGTGTAACGATGATCATATTCATCCCGTCATGTGCCAGTTTTTGCATAACTGCTAGTACATCACCGATAGTCTCAGGGTCAAGGGCAGATGTTGGCTCATCAAAGAGAAGTAGCTCCGGATGCATGGCAAGACCACGAGCGATGGCGATCCGCTGTTTTTGTCCACCAGATAGCATGGCTGGATAGGAATCTTTCTTGTCCCACATATTTACAAATTCCAGATATTTTTGGGCTGTTTTTTCAGCTTCTTTTTTATCAATTCCTAGAACTTTTACGGGTGCTAGTGTTACGTTTTCTAACACAGTTTTGTGTGGATAAAGGTTAAAATGCTGGAAAACCATACCGACTTCCTTACGAAGAGGCACCAAATCTTTCTGGCTAGCACCTGCTACTTGGTGTCCATTGACTAGGAGATTTCCTTTGTCAATAGCCTCCAAACCATTAATCGTACGGATAAGAGTGGATTTTCCAGAACCAGAAGGTCCAAGCAGGACAACGACTTGTCCTTTTTCAAAACGGAGATTGATGTCGCGGAGTGCGTGGTAGTCTCCGTAATATTTTTCGACGTGTTTAAATTCTACTAAAGCCATGAGAGATCTCCTTTGTGTTAGATTTTATAACACGATTTTACAACAAAAGATTTGCCTTGTCAAATCATATCTGAAAAAAATTCACTAAAATTTTATAAAAAAGCAATCTGGATAGAGAAAATGCCTAAATCATGTTATAATGAAACGATAGAATTCTTAGAAAGAGTGGATGTTTTTTTGATAACTCCTACTTATGAATGGCAGTTTGCCCCGCAGGTAGAAGATGCGGATTTTACAAAGATAGCCAAGAAGGCTGGACTGGGTCCTGAAGTGGCTCGGTTATTATTTGAAAGAGGGATTCAGGATGAAGAAAGTCTGAAAAAATTTTTAGAACCTTCTTTAGAGGACTTACATGATCCCTATCTGCTCCATGATATGGATAAGGCAGTGGAACGGATTCGTCAGGCCATTGAAGAAGGGGAAAACATTCTCATCTATGGGGACTACGATGCGGATGGCATGACTTCAGCGTCGATTGTGAAGGAAAGTTTGGAACAGCTGGGCGCCGAGTGCCGTGTTTATCTGCCAAATCGCTTTACCGATGGCTACGGTCCTAATGCCAGTGTCTATAAATACTTTATCGAGCAAGAGGGAATTTCCTTGATTGTGACAGTGGATAATGGAGTTGCTGGTCATGAGGCTATTGAATTGGCCCAGTCTATGGGAGTAGATGTCATTGTGACTGACCACCATTCCATGCCTGAAACCTTACCAGATGCCTATGCTATTGTCCATCCTGGGCATCCAGACGCGAACTATCCTTTCAAATATCTAGCTGGATGTGGAGTGGCTTTTAAGCTAGCTTGTGCCCTTTTAGAAGAAGTGCAAGTGGAACTACTGGATTTGGTTGCTATCGGAACTATTGCCGATATGGTGAGTTTGACGGATGAAAACCGTATCATGGTTCAATATGGTCTGGAAATGTTGGGGCATACTCAGCGCATCGGTCTGCAAGAAATGCTGGACATGGCTGGGATTGCTGCTAACGAAGTGACAGAAGAAACGGTTGGCTTTCAGATTGCCCCTCGTTTAAATGCCTTAGGGCGCTTGGACGATCCTAATCCAGCTATTGATTTGCTGACTGGATTTGACGACGAGGAAGCGCATGAGATTGCCCTCATGATTCATCAGAAAAACGAAGAACGTAAGGAAATCGTCCAATCTATCTATGAAGAAGCTAAGACCATGGTGGATCCTGAAAAGAAGGTCCAAGTTTTGGCCAAGGAAGGCTGGAATCCTGGCGTTCTGGGTATCGTTGCTGGTCGTTTGTTGGAAGAACTAGGGCAGACAGTCATCGTTCTTAATATAGAGGACGGTCGTGCCAAGGGCAGTGCTCGTAGCGTGGAAGCTGTCGATATTTTTGAGGCTCTGGATCCCCATCGAGACCTCTTTATCGCCTTTGGTGGCCATGCTGGTGCAGCAGGAATGACGCTGGAAGTTGAGAAACTCTCAGATTTATCTCAGGTTTTGGAAGACTATGTCTGTGAAAAAGGCGCAGATGCTAGCGGCAAGAACAAGTTAAATCTAGATGAAGAGCTAGACTTGGAGACGCTTAGCTTGGAAACGGTCAAAAGTTTTCAACGCTTGGCACCTTTTGGAATGGACAATCAGAAACCTGTCTTTTATATCAAGGATTTTTATGTCGAAAGTGCCCGTACTATGGGAGCAGGCAATGCCCATCTCAAACTAAAGATCTCCAAGGGTGAGGCGAGTTTTGAAGTGGTAGCCTTCGGACAAGGTAGATGGGCGACAGAGTTTGCTCAAACAAAAAAACTTGAATTGGCAGTCACCTTGTCTGTCAATCAATGGAATGGTCAAACTGCCCTCCAGTTGATGATGGTAGATGCGCGTGTGGAAGGCGTTCAACTCTTTAACATTCGAGGGAAGAATGCTGTTTTGCCAGAAGGGGTTCCAGTCTTGGACTTCGCTGGAGAAGTGCCAAATTTGGCGAATAGTGAGGCGGTTGTCGTGAAGAATATTCCTGAGGATATTACCTTGCTGAAGACCATTTTTCAGGAGCAACATTTCTCTGCCGTCTATTTCAAAAATGACATTGACAAAGCCTATTATCTGACAGGTTATGGGACCAGAGAGCAGTTTGCCAAATTGTATAGGACCATTTACCAGTTCCCAGAGTTTGATATTCGCTACAAGTTGAAAGATTTGGCGGCTTATCTCAATATCCAACAAATCTTGCTGGTCAAGATGATCCAGGTCTTTGAAGAGCTAGGTTTTGTGACGATCAAAGATGGGGTCATGACAGTCAATAAAGAAGCGCCGAAAAGGGAGATTGCTGAAAGTCAGATTTACCAAAATCTCAAACAAACTGTCAAAGACCAAGAAATGCTGGCGCTGGGGACAGTGCAAGAAATGTATAACTTTTTGATGAGAAAAGAGTAGAAGTTAGGAAAGAGTTGGGCAACCAGCTCTTTTTTGAAAACAAATCTTCATTTTGAAAATCATCAAAAAAATGGTATAATGGTAGGAAAAGATTCGGCTGAGAGTTTGAGAACTTTTAGAATAAGAGGGTGAACCTACCCTATAATCAAGATAAACTAAGGTTTCGGAGGAAAAATGAGTAATATCAGTTTAACAACACTTGGTGGTGTACGAGAAAATGGGAAAAATATGTACATTGCTGAGATTGACAATTCAATTTTTGTTTTGGATGCGGGGCTTAAATACCCTGAAAATGAACAGCTTGGGGTCGACGTCGTCATTCCAAATATGGAATACCTTTTTGAAAATAGTGATCGTATCGCTGGAGTCTTCTTGACCCACGGACATGCAGATGCCATTGGAGCTCTGCCTTATCTTTTGGCAGAAGCGAAGGTGCCTGTGTTTGGCTCTGAGTTGACCATCGAGTTGGCGAAACTCTTTGTCAAAGGCAATGATGCTGTTAAGAAATTCAATGACTTCCATGTAATTGATGAGGATACGGAGATTGACTTTGGGGGAACGGTGGTTTCCTTCTTCCGTACAACTCACTCCATCCCGGAAAGCCTGGGAGTTGTGTTAAAAACACCAAAAGGGAACATTGTTTACACAGGCGACTTCAAATTTGACCAGACGGCTAGCGAATCCTATGCGACGGATTTTGCACGTTTAGCCGAAATCGGCCGTGACGGTGTCTTGGCACTTCTCAGTGATTCTGCGAATGCAGACAGCAATATTCAGGTGGCGAGCGAGAGTGAAGTTGGGGATGAAATTACCCAAACCATCGCTGACTGGGACGGTCGTATCATCGTTGCAGCAGTTGCCAGCAACCTCTCTCGTATCCAGCAGGTTTTTGATGCGGCTGCGGAGACTGGTCGCCGAGTCGTTTTGACTGGATTTGATGTTGAAAATATCGTTCGTACAGCGATTCGTCTCAAAAAATTGTCTCTAGCTAATGAAAGCCTTTTGATTAAACCGAAAGAAATGTCTCGTTTTGAAGACCATGAGTTGATTATCCTAGAGACAGGTCGTATGGGTGAACCCATCAATGGACTTCGCAAGATGTCCGTTGGGCGCCACCGTTATGTAGAAATCAAGGATGGGGACTTGGTTTATATTGTAACAACTCCATCCACCGCCAAAGAAGCAGTTGTAGCTCGCGTTGAAAATATGATCTACCAAGCTGGTGGTGTGGTGAAACTCATTACCCAAAGCTTGCGAGTATCCGGACATGGGAATGCGCGTGATTTGCAGTTGATGATTAATCTCTTGCAACCCAAGTATCTCTTCCCTATCCAAGGGGAATACCGTGAGTTGGATGCGCATGCCAAGGCTGCCATGGCAGTTGGGATGTTGCCAGAGCGTATTTTTATCCCTAAAAAGGGAACGACCATGTCCTATGAACATGGAGACTTCGTTCCAGCTGGAGCAGTTTCTGCAGGCGATGTCATGATTGATGGAAATGCCATTGGTGATGTTGGGAATGTCGTTCTTCGCGACCGTAAGGTCTTGTCGGAGGATGGAATCTTTATCGTGGCGATCACTGTTAACCGTCGTGAGAAGAAGATTGTGGCTAAGGCTCGTGTTCATACGCGTGGATTTATCTACCTTAAGAAGAGTCGCGACATTCTCCGTGAAAGTTCCGAATTGATTAACCAAACGGTAGAAGAGTATCTTCAAGGTGATGACTTTGACTGGGCAGATCTCAAAGGCAAGGTTCGTGACAATCTGACCAAGTACCTCTTTGATCAAACCAAGCGTCGCCCAGCAATCTTGCCAGTCGTGATGGAAGCCAAATAATAAGCAGCATACCTACAGAAAAAGTCGAAATTCGGCTTTTTCTTATAGAATAGTAAAAGGAGACAACCATGGCAGTTATGAATATCGAGTATTACTCAGAAGTTTTGGATATGGAGTGGGGTGTTACCGTACTTTATCCAGATGCCAGTCGAGTAACTGAACCAGATTGCACAGATATTCCTGTCCTTTATCTTTTGCACGGAATGTCAGGAAATCAAAATAGCTGGCTCAAGCGAACTAATGTCGAACGCTTGTTGCGCGGGACCAATCTCATTGTTATCATGCCCAATACAAATAATGGCTGGTACACAGATACTCAGTATGGCTATAACTACTATACAGCTCTAGCAGAAGAACTCCCCCAAGTCATGAAACGTTTCTTTCCCAATATGACCAGCAAGCGAGAAAAGACCTTCATAGCAGGTCTGTCCATGGGTGGCTACGGCTCCTTCAAACTCGCTCTCGCTACCGATCATTTTTCTCATGCGGCTAGTTTTTCTGGCGCGCTCAGTTTTCAAGAATTCTCTCCTGAAAGCCAAGATCTGGAATCTCTTGCCTACTGGCGAGGAGTTTTTGGAGAAATCAAAGACTGGATAGCTAGTCCTCATTCGATTGAAAGTCTAGCTGCGAAATCGGATAAAAAGACCAAACTATGGGCTTGGTGTGGAGAGCAAGACTATCTCTACTCTGCCAATAATCTCGCAGTGAAAAACCTCAAAAATCTTGGTTTTGAGGTGACCTATAGTCATAGTCCAGGTAAGCACGAGTGGTACTACTGGGAAAAACAATTGGAACGTTTTTTGGCTACTCTACCAATTGACTTTGTCTTGGAAGAACGCTTATCTTAGTTTTAGGTTTCTTTCAGCTTTATTCAGTAAAATAGAGAATCTATCTTGATCAGGGAAAATGCGATTTCAAGATAGGTTCTTATTTTTATGAAAGGTGGAGCGTCATGTTCAGGATTATTCGATTATTGTTCCATTTTCTTTTGGGAATTTGGCGTTTCTTCTGGCGTCTGGTTTGGACTGTGGTTATTCTACTTCTCATTGCTTTTGGAGTGGTTTGGTATCTGTCTGGTGATTTTCATTCTGCGGTCAATCAGGTTGAAAAAATGAGCAAGATTGGTCAAGGTGGCTGGAATCAATGGAAAGAGACGGGAACGCTGGAAGTCTTGTCTCAGACAGACAGTCACCAACATGCAGAAGGCAAGTGGGCTCAGGCCTCAGCTCGCATCTATATTGAGCCTCAAATGGATGAGACCTTCCAAGGTGCCTATGCAGAAGCCATAAAAAACTGGAATCAAACGGGAGCCTTTACCTTTGAGGTGGTTGCGGATCCTAGTCAGGCAGATATTGTGGCAAGTGAGATGAATGATGGATCGACAGCTGTAGCTGGGCAAGCCGAGAGTCAAACCAATCTATTGACCAATCAATTTATATCTGTAACGGTTCGCCTGAATCACTATTATCTATCCAATCCAAACTATGGATATTCTTACGAACGGATCGTGCACACGGCAGAACATGAGCTGGGGCATGCCATCGGATTGGATCACACCAGCGAGATTTCTGTCATGCAGCCGGCAGGTTCCTATTATGGGATTCAGCCTCGGGATGTGAAGGCTGTTCAAGAACTCTATACCAGTAGCGACTAGATGAAGTCGATACAATCTAAAATAAAATCAAAGCTCCTCCATCGTGATCGGTGGGGCTTTTTGTTCGTCCTGTTACAGCCTTTTTGCTATAATGGAACTATGAATAACTTGATCAAATCAAAACTGGAGCTCTTGCCGACCAGTCCTGGATGCTACATTCACAAGGATAAAAATGGCACCATTATCTATGTAGGAAAGGCTAAAAATCTGCGCAATCGCGTGCGTTCCTATTTCCGTGGAAGTCATGATACCAAGACGGAGGCTCTGGTATCTGAGATTGTAGATTTTGAATTTATCGTTACCGAGTCTAATATCGAGGCCCTTCTGCTGGAAATCAACCTCATCAAGGAAAACAAGCCCAAGTACAATATCATGCTCAAGGATGATAAGTCCTATCCTTTTATCAAAATCACCAATGAGCGCTATCCACGGCTTATTATCACCCGTCAGGTCAAAAAGGACGGTGGTCTTTATTTTGGCCCTTATCCAGATGTGGGGGCAGCTAATGAAATCAAGCGACTACTGGATCGGATTTTCCCTTTTCGTAAGTGTACCAACCCACCCTCTAAGGTTTGTTTTTACTATCATATCGGCCAATGTATGGCCCATACCATCTGTAAAAAAGATGAGGCCTATTTCAAGTCCATGGCTCAGGAGGTTTCTGATTTTCTAAAAGGACAGGATGACAAAATCATCGATGACCTCAAGGACAAGATGGCAAAGGCAGCCAAAAGTATGGAGTTCGAACGTGCGGCGGAATACCGTGACCTGATTCAGGCGATTGGAACGCTTCGGACCAAGCAACGGGTCATGGCCAAAGATCTTCAAAATCGCGATGTTTTTGGCTACTATGTGGATAAGGGCTGGATGTGTGTTCAGGTTTTCTTTGTCCGTCAAGGCAAGCTCATTGAGCGGGATGTCAATCTCTTCCCTTACTACAACGATCCGGACGAGGACTTTTTGACCTATGTAGGACAATTCTATCAAGAAAAATCCCACCTAGTTCCCAACGAGGTATTGATTCCACAGGATATCGATGAAGAAGCTGTCAAGGTCTTGGTGGATACCAAGATTCTCAAGCCCCAGCGTGGTGAGAAAAAACAGCTGGTCAATCTAGCCATAAAAAATGCCCGTGTTAGTCTGGAGCAGAAGTTCAATCTGCTAGAAAAATCTGTCGAAAAGACCCAAGGGGCTATTGAAAATCTGGGACACTTGCTCCAAATCCCGACCCCAGTACGTATCGAGTCCTTTGATAACTCCAATATCATGGGAACCAGTCCTGTTTCAGCTATGGTAGTCTTTGTCAATGGCAAACCGAGTAAGAAGGATTACCGTAAGTACAAGATAAAAACGGTTGTTGGTCCAGACGATTATGCCAGTATGCGTGAAGTCATTCGCAGACGTTATGGTCGAGTACAACGAGAAGGTTTAACCCCGCCAGATTTGATTGTCATTGATGGGGGACAAGGTCAAGTCAATATCGCAAAGCAAGTCATCCAAGAAGAGCTGGGTTTGGATATCCCAATTGCAGGCCTGCAAAAGAATGACAAGCACCAAACCCATGAACTGCTCTTTGGAGATCCACTGGAAGTGGTGGAGTTGTCTCGCAATTCTCAGGAATTTTTCCTCCTCCAACGCATTCAAGATGAGGTACACCGCTTTGCCATTACCTTTCACCGTCAATTGCGCTCCAAAAATTCTTTTTCTTCACAGCTGGATGGAATTGAAGGATTGGGACCTAAACGTAAGCAGAATCTCATGAAGCATTTCAAGTCTCTCACTAAAATCAAGGAAGCCAGTGTGGATGAAATTGTCGAAGTTGGTGTGCCGAGGGTAGTTGCAGAAGCTGTGCAGAGAAAGTTGAACCCTCAGGAAGAAGTGGAATTGGCTCAAGTGGCAGAACCATTAAAAGAATTGGAATAAGTATCTAGATAGAAAGTAGAAGAAATGAATAGGATTGAGATTGACAGAGATATACTCCTTTTTTTACGATTTGCTTACTTTGGGAATTCAAAAGATTTATTTTTAGCTGCAACTACTCGAGCCTATCTTGATTTTAATCGAACCTTGCGATTTCATGGCATGCCAGATGAACAGCGCTTGGAGATGAGAAATCGGGCCTCTAAGTGTATCAAAGAAGCGATTTTAAATCTCTTGAATCGGGACAAGCTGTGTCAAACTGATTTTGATAGTTGGCATCATAGGACTTGTGATGCTCTGATAGATTGCTATCGCTCAAATGGGATTCGATTCACTTATGGTCATGCTCAAAAGTGGATTAATATGACTTTCAAGTATCTCTATATGCTTGAAGCTGTAACCCTAGACTCCGTTTTTCCTTTTTTACACGTACCGATAGATAACATCGTGTTAGAGAGGGCGAACAAACAGTTGTGTATCCCAAAACCTTCTCAAGTGTGGAGTAGTTGGGGAGATTACGCTTTCTATCTTCAATATCAAGAACATTTGAGGCAAAGAATAGGCAAGGAAGCTCCTCTTCGTTGGGAGTTTCACAATTGGCTAGATGAAATAGAAAAAGGAAAACCATCATGAACCATAAAATCGCAATTTTATCAGATATTCATGGCAATGTGACTGCACTAGAAGCAGTGATTGCAGATGCTAAAACTCAAGGAGCCAGTGAATATTGGCTTCTGGGAGATATTTTTCTACCTGGTCCAGGTGCAAATGACTTGGTCGCTCTGTTAAAGGAACTTCCTATCACAGCAAGTGTTCGAGGCAATTGGGATGATTGTGTCTTAGAGGCTTTAGATGGGCAATATGGCTTAGAAGACCCACAGGAAGTCCAGCTCTTGCGTATGACCCAGTATTTGATGGAGCGAATGGATCCTGCAACGATTGTCTGGCTACGAAGCTTACCTTTGCTGGAAAAGAAAGAAGTTGAGGGGCTGCGCTTTTCTATCTCTCATAATTTACCTGACAAAAACTATGGTGGGGATCTACTGGTTGGAAATGATACAGATAAATTTGACCAACTCCTAGATGAGGAAACGGACGTGGCAGTCTATGGTCATGTCCACAAGCAGTTGCTTCGTTATGGAAGTCAAGGGCAACAAATCATCAATCCAGGTACGATTGGCATGCCCTATTTTGATTGGGAGGCGTTAAAAAATCACCGTGCCCAGTATGCCGTGATAGAAGTAGAAGATGGGGAATTGGTCAATATCCAATTTCGTAAAGTCGCTTATGACTATGAAGCGGAGTTAGAATTGGCCAAGTCTAAGGGTCTTCCCTTTATCGAAATGTATGAAGAGCTACGTCGTGAAGATAACTATCAGGGACACAATCTGGAACTCTTAGCTAGTTTAATCGAAAAGCATGGGTATGTAGAGGATGTGAAGGATTATTTTGATTTTTTGTAAGAGTTGCTTTAATTAACAGATACTAAATAAAACGATTGGACGAGCCAATCGTTTTTAATGTATCTTATCGTAATTGAGACTGATCTGGTAGGTAAGAACCACCAAGATAGGTCTTGCTGAGTTTTTCAAGGGTTCCGTCTTGGTAGAGTTCTTTAAGGACCTTGTCAAATTGTTCTTTAAATTCTTTTTCGTCGCTTGAGAAGATAATGTAGTTATTTGGATTGTCATTGCTTTCCAAGTCAGCCACATTCAAGTCTAAACCACGGTCTTGGATAAATTTTTGAAAATTTTCGATAGAGTTATTAAAGATTTTATAAATAGTGAACTCAATGACCTTTTTAGCTTCAATAATTCGGTAAAAGTTTGACAATAAAATTATTTTATTTTAAAATATAGGTAACATAAAACTATTTAAAGGAGATAGTCATGAAAAAACTTCTTACTGCGGGCCTTGTGCTCTTATCAGTTGCAACTTTAGCAGCTTGTGGAAATAAATCTTCTGATTCTGCAAGTAAAGCTTCAAGCTCGACTGAACAAACATCAGCTTCATCAAAAACAGATAACTCAAAGACAAACACATCTGAAGTTACTCTTCTAACAGATGAAGAAATCGACAACGCTAAAACAATTGGAGATATGAAAACTCTTTTTGGAAAGATGATTGACGGCTATAAGAAATATGTTGAAGAAATCGGTGACAAAGTTCCTGAGGCTCAAAAAGATGCTTATAAACAACAAGTAGAGCCTGCACTTAATTCACTAGAAACTTCAAGAAAAGCATTTAATGATGGCTTGTCAAGCGCAGGTTCTGACGATACAGAAATGCCAGAAGAAGCACGTACTGTCTTTCTTCAACAATTGAAGACTGCACGTGATGCTATGAAGCAAGCGATTGAGTCTGCAAGTAAAATTGTATCAGCGCAATAATATGAGTAAAGTAGGCGACTAAACGTCTACTTTTTCTTGTGCAAAAAATTTTATTATAGCTAGCAACTAAATCAAAAAGCTTGTAATTCTTGATTAAGAGATAGGATAAAAATCTCTACTTATGAAAAATCTCTGCAAGCTCTTTCAGAATATGGTAGAATGGAAGCAGTAGAATTAGAAAAGGAAATCGATTATGAAATTTCTTGAATTAAATAAAAAACGTCATGCGACCAAGCATTTCACTGATAAGCCGGTGGATCCCAAAGATGTGCGTACGGCTATCGAAATCGCAACCTTGGCCCCAAGTGCCCACAATAGCCAGCCTTGGAAGTTTGTGGTTGTTCGTGAGAAAAATGCTGAATTGGCAAAATTAGCTTATGGTTCGAACTTTGAGCAGGTATCATCAGCGCCAGTGACCATTGCCTTGTTTACAGATACAGATCTTGCCAAACGTGCCCGCAAGATTGCCCGTGTTGGTGGAGCAAAGAACTTCTCAGAAGAACAACTTCAGTACTTTATGAAAAATCTTCCAGCAGAGTTTGCGCGTTACAATGAACAACAAATCAGTGACTACTTGGCCCTTAATGCAGGATTGGTTGCGATGAACTTAGTCCTTGCACTGACTGACCAGGGAATCGGTTCTAACATTATCCTTGGATTTGACAAATCAAAAGCCAATGAAGTTTTGGACATCGAAGACCGTTTCCGCCCAGAACTTTTGATTACGGTAGGTTACACAGACGAAAAATTGGAACCAAGCTACCGCTTGCCAGTAGATGAAATCATCGAGAAAAGATAGAAGGAAGAAAAAATGACAACAATTGATTTTACAGCAGAAGTAGAAAAACGCAAAGAAAACCTTTTGGCTGACTTGTTTAGCCTTTTGGAAATCAACTCAGAACGTGATGATAGCAAGGCAGATGCGCAGCATCCATTTGGACCTGGTCCAGTGAAAGCCTTGGAAAAATTCCTTGAAATCGCAGACCGTGATGGTTACCCAACAAAAAATGTTGACAACTACGCAGGACATTTTGAGTTTGGTGAAGGAGAGGAGGTTCTCGGAATCTTTGCTCACATGGACGTGGTGCCAGCTGGTAGCGGTTGGGACACGGACCCTTACACACCAACTATCAAAGACGGTCGTCTTTATGCACGTGGAGCTTCAGACGACAAGGGGCCTACAACAGCTTGTTACTATGGCTTGAAAATCATCAAAGAATTGGGCCTTCCAACTTCTAAGAAAGTTCGTTTTATTGTCGGAACAGACGAAGAATCAGGCTGGGCAGACATGGACTACTACTTTGAACATGTAGGAGTAGCGAAACCAGACTTTGGCTTCTCTCCAGACGCTGAATTCCCTATCATTAATGGTGAAAAAGGAAATATCACAGAATACCTTCACTTTGCAGGTGAAAATACAGGTGTTGCCCATCTTCACAGCTTCACAGGTGGTTTACGTGAAAACATGGTACCTGAATCAGCGACAGCAGTCGTTTCAGGTGACTTGGCTGACTTGCAAGCTAAACTAGATGCCTTTGTTGCAGAGCACAAACTTAGAGGAGAACTCCAAGAAGAAAACGGTCAGTACAAGGTGACCATCATTGGTAAATCAGCTCATGGTGCTATGCCTGCTTCAGGTGTCAATGGAGCAACCTACCTTGCTCTCTTCCTCAGTCAGTTTGACTTTGCTGGACCTGCAAAAGACTACCTCGACATCGCTGGTAAGATTCTCTTGAATGACCATGAGGGTAAAAATCTCAAGGTGGCTCATGTGGATGAAAAGATGGGTGCCCTTTCTATGAATGCAGGTGTTTTCCGCTTCGATGAAACAAGCGCTGACAATACGATTGCCCTCAACTTCCGTTATCCAAAAGGAACAAGTCCAGAGCAGATCAAGTCAACCCTTGAGACCTTGCCAGTTGCTTCTGTTAGCCTTTCTGAACACGGACACACGCCTCACTATGTACCGATGGAAGATCCACTTGTGCAAACCTTGTTGAATGTCTATGAAAAACAAACTGGACTTCAAGGTCATGAACAAGTCATCGGTGGTGGTACCTTCGGTCGCTTGCTAGAACGTGGGGTTGCCTACGGTGCTATGTTCCCAGACTCAATTGACACCATGCACCAAGCCAACGAATTTATCGCCTTGGACGATCTCTTCCGAGCAGCAGCAATCTATGCTGAAGCTATTTATGAATTGATCAAATAAAACGATAGAAGTCTGAGATTTTATGCTTGGACTTCTTTCTGGAGGGAAAACAGATGTCTCAAATCGAAAAGATCAAACAAGCCATTATGGCGGATCCACAGAATACCAGCTATACAGAACGCGGAATCGAACCTCTCTTTGCGGCGCCAAAAACTGCTCGCATCAATATTGTCGGTCAAGCTCCAGGGTTTAAAACGCAAGAAGCTGGGATTTATTGGAAGGATAAGAGTGGTGATCGTCTGCGTGAGTGGCTAGGTGTAGATGAAGATACCTTTTACAATTCGGGCTTGTTTGCAGTTATTCCCATGGACTTTTATTTCCCAGGACATGGAAAATCGGGCGACCTTCCCCCCCGTAAAGGCTTTGCCGAAAAATGGCACCCACAACTCCTCAAGGAATGTCCAAATATTGAATTGACACTTTTGATTGGGCAATATGCTCAAGCCTATTATTTACATGAGAAAATTAGTGGCAAGGTAACAGAAAGGGTAAAACATTACCAGAACTACTTGCCGACCTATTTTCCACTAGTTCATCCCTCACCACGAAATCAAATCTGGATGGCTAAAAATCCTTGGTTTGAGTCACAAGTAGTGCCAGATTTGAAAAAAAGAATTAAAACCATTTTATAGTCAATGAAAATCAAAGAGCAAACTAGGAAGCTAGCTGCAGGTTGCTCAAAGTACAGCTTTGAGGTTGCAGATAAAACTGACGAAGTCAGCTCAAAACACTGTTTTGAGGTTGTGGATAGAACTGACGAAGTCAGTAACCATACCTACGGTAAGGCGACGCTGACGTGGTTTGAATTTGATTTTCGAAGAGTATTAGGAGAAAAAGAATGAAAGAAATAGCCTTCGATGAATTTTACCAGCTCTATCAGAAAGAATCCCTTTCAGTCTTAGACGTGAGAGAAGTAGAAGAGTTCGAGGCGCTTCATTTAGAAGGTGCACACAACTTACCACTTAGTCAATTAGCTGATATCTATGATCGATTGGATAAGGATCAGTTGTATTATGTCATTTGCAAATCTGGGATGAGATCAGCTCGTGCTTGCCAGTTCTTGGAGGAGTATGGATATAAGGTCATCAATGTTCAAGGTGGCATGACGGCCTTTGAAAATCTTTAAAATTTTGCATTTCTCCTACTTGGTGTGGACTAGGTAGGAGGATTTTGTTTTTAGATAATTCTTATTTTTAAAAATATTGAAAACATTCAATATTTACTTCGTGATGCTTTTTTCATACTCTTATTCGTGATATACTAGGTCAGTATTTTAGAAATATGAAGGAGATTCTTTATGGCTAAAAAAGGTGCCCTAACAGGTTTGCTCCTGTTTGGAATATTTTTTGGTGCGGGGAACTTGATTTTTCCGCCTTCTC
>CAUVMH010000016.1:0-29712 GCA_963552835.1 uncultured Streptococcus sp.
CCTGTACACTTTTGAGAGACCAAAAGTAAAAAGTACCGTCTATTATTGTAACACATTTTTTCTTTCCTTGTCAATATTTTTTTCGTTTTTATTCTGATCTTTTAAGTCTTCAAAACAAGCTCTTTCCGCTTTTCTAAACCAGAAAGTAGGAGGCAAAATTACCTCCTACTTTCTGGTATGGATTTCCTTCAATTAAACATTCGTTTGAGATGTTTTTTAGCATTCTTATCAAAGCCAGCCAGATTCTTTTGCGATGTTGGCTGCCTCTGTTCGATTACCAGCATCTAGTTTCGAAAGAATATTGGTGACATAGTTTCGGACGGTTCCATTTGATAGATAAAGCTGATCTGCGATTTCTTGGTTAGACAAGCCCTGAGCAATTCCCTTTAAGACAGTAATCTCTTGCTCTGTTAGCGGGTTGGGATGCGTCATCACTACTTCCATCAATTCAGGCGAATATTCCTTGCGTCCTTCGAGAACAGCGTGCAAGGTTTGCATGAGATCTGCAATGCTTCTTTCTTTTAAGACATAAGCATCCACTCCAGCCTTGACCGCACGTTCAAAATAGCCGGGACGCTTGAAAGTCGTCACCACAACCACCTTTGTTTCCGCCTTTTCTGCTCGTATCCACTCCAAGACTTCGAGGCCAGTCTTAACAGGCATTTCTACGTCAAGAATGGCGATATCCACAGACTCTTTTTCTAGGAGTTGGATTGCCTCTTGGCCATCCTTAGCTTGTAGGACAGAATCTACATCTGGTTGAAAGGTAAGCAACTGGCACATAGCATCTCGCAACATACTTTGATCTTCTGCAACAAGTAGTTTCATCTTAGTTTCTCTCCTTATAAGGTAGTCGAACCTGCACTTCAGTTGGATGTTTCTGACTGATCACTTTTACTTCTCCTGAAAAAGGAAGGACACGATCTCGAACGGTATGGAGTTCATCTCCCTTTAGAGAAGCAAAGCCACAGCCATCATCTCTCACTGTTAGAATAAGTTCTTTCTCTGTTCGTTCTAATTTTAAGTAGGCTTTGGATGCTTTGGCATGTTTGATGATATTGGTCACCAATTCAAGCAAAATCATGGAAGCTGTTGACTCCAATTCCTGAGTAAGGCTAGCTGTATCTAGTTGGTGATTGATTTCCGTTTCAATTCCTGCAATTTCCAGCATTTTTTTAACAGTCGCAAATTCGGAAGCAAGGGTTCTGGTTTTAAGATTTTCGATAATTGTACGAACTTCATTCATGGATTCTTTACTGATCTGATGAATTTCTTTTAGTTCTTTTTCCACTTGAGGATAGGCCTGCATTTGAAGAAGCTGGAGGGCAAGATCCGTCTTCACACTCAACATGGCAAAAGTATGGCCTAGACTGTCATGGAGGTCCTGACCGATACGACTGCGTTCATTTTCAGCCAAGAAAAGATTAAGCTTGGCATTTTGTTTCATCTTTTCTTCTTTTAGCTCTTCTGCTATCCGAATTCGATAGAGACCAAAAGTCAAGGCATCAGAAAAGACAAAAGTCACCAAGAAAAAGAGCAGTTGCCAAGGACTAACTTGATCAACCATATAAATCCCTGTCAAAATCAAGGGTTGCAGGACAATAAAACTGACAAAACGCCAAGAGTGAAAAGAAATCTCATCCAGTTGGTAAATAAGGAGATTAGATAAATAAAAGATAAACCAAGCGAAGCTCCCATTCAGCCAGACGGAACTGTAAAAAATGTAGGCAAGCAAGATCCACCAAGCTAACCACTGCACAGTGCGATTCTGACTGACTAAAACTGAATAGAAAGCTAGGACAAATAGTAGAGTCCATAACAAGGTTAAAAGCGGGTACTCTCCAACGATGACACCCGCTATAGGAAAGATGATAAACACTGTTGAAATATGAAACATATAATGAGTGTTTTTTAATTTTTCCAACATAGATTTATTTTACCTCGATCCGTTTTTTCAGTTGGATGACCAAGACACCAAAGAAAACTGTATAACCTAGTACAACCAAGGCGGCAAGAATGTTAAACTCGTGGTACTCCAAATAAGTAGAGACGACCTGCATCAGTTGATAGGTTGGGGTCAGTTTTCCAATGGATTGGAGCCATTCTGGGAAGGAACTCAAAGGGAACCAGAGTCCACCTAGGACAGCCAAAGCAATATAGGCAATATTTCCAATAACCGTCATCAATTGAGCACTGGGAAGCAAGCTCACCAAGACCCCCATGCTGATAAAGACAACGCTTCCGACCAGCAAAATAACTCCGATTACTAACCAGTCAAGCCAAGGTAGCGTAACTCCACGTACAAAATGACCAACTGAAAAGACAACTATAATTGATAACAAGAAAGTCAGTAGCGTACTGAACAGTTTTGATACATAATATTCTACCATAGATACGGGAGAATGTTGAATCAATTTTTGCCAATTGTTTGTCTTATCAGACTCGAGTGTACTAGGGATACTGAAAAAGGCACTTGACATGATACTAAAGAGCGTCATGGCAAAAAGATAGGCTTGAAGAACAATTTCTGGGACATCTGACCCTGACATCATACCAGAAAAGATAAGGTAAAACACACTTGGAAGTCCGATGGAAAGCAAGTAGTATACGGCTTGCCGTTTCATCTGAATGATTTCCACTTTCATGAGACTTGTCATATTTTTCATCGTCAATCTCCTTTAATCTTGAGTCGTTTCGAAGATACTGTCTAAGAGAGTTCGATTGCGAACTTCAATTTCTTCGATCGTGCAACCCTGTTTTTGCAAGACTTTCCATACCTGGCTGGCTTCTTTGGTTGTGAAGGAAAGTGCATTTTGCTTGATTTCAATCTCTTGAACCTGGTTCAAAGTGCTGATAACTTCCTGATAAGTTAGAGGTACCGTAAAATGCTTTTCTTGTTCTTCACCACGCATGGCATAAGGCGTCGTATCGCGAATCAATTCTCCCTTGTGGAGGACCAAAATGCGGTCAGCCGTATGTTCTACCTCTTCGATATAGTGAGAAGAGTAGACAATGGTGACACCATTTTTCTTTAACTGATCGACGATCTCCCAAAAATGCTGACGTGTCGAGGTATCCATGGCAGCAGTTGGTTCGTCTAAGAATAGAATTTTCGGACGACCTATTAAAGTCAACACGAAAGAGAGCAAGCGTTTTTGCCCACCAGACAACTTGCCTGCTAGCTGATTTTTCTGCTTGTCTGAGAATCTCAGCAAGTCATCAATTTCTTTATCTGAAAGACTGTCGGGATAAAGTGACTTGAAAAATGATAGAAGTTCTTTCACTTTCAAGCTTTGGACAACTTCATTTTCTTGAGGCAAGACAGAAACAAGCTGCTTTAATCGAGGATCTATTGGCGCAAACCCTTGAATGGCAACCTGGCCTGAACTCACGAACTTGTCGCCCAAGAGGCAATCAATCAAAGTTGTCTTTCCTGCTCCGTTAGGTCCTATCAAGGCGACACATTCACCATCGTGGATTTCAAAAGAGATGTTCCGCAAGATCTCCTTGTCTTTTATTTTCTTACTTAATTTCTCAACTTTAATCACAGTCATGAGATTCTCCTTTCAACCACTTCATTCCCATAGGGAAAACGACAAAAATCATAAATCCAAAACCCCAAGCACCACGAATAAATTGGCGAAGCACGGTTTGGTCAAACCAACCAGTAAACATTTCCACTAACCATACCAAGAGTGACAGGCCGATAAAGAAATAGATGATTGCTTTTTTCATTCCTCAAACTCCTTTTTCACATCTCTGACTAATTTCAAACCTTCTCTGACAAGCCAAGACATCATTCCAAAGCCAGCAAAGAGCTCCCAAGGAAAATGATAGAAACCCTCGTCCAATCCTGAAAACATGAGATAGGTCATAACTCCTGCTGCTACTAAACTCACTGCGACAATCATTTTATTTTTCATTTCTTCTTCCTCCATTTCATACTTCAATTATAGTCTTTTGAAGTTAGCGGAGCTAGATGCTTCTGTCACTAGGAAATATGACAAATGTCATAAAAAAAGAAAGCTGTAAAATCAACTTTCTTTTTTATCTATTAAATTTTATTCCACACTGAAAAGATATGGATATACAGGTTGTTGACCTTGGTGAATCTCTACTTCAACATCTTCGAATTCTTCTGTGATTTCTTGGGCGATTTCATTGGCAAGTTCTTTGCTTCCGTCTTCACCGACATAGAAAGTCACGATTTCACTGTCTTCGTCCAACATATGTTTCAATGTTTCTGTCAAGGTTTGATGCATGTCAGGGTTTGATACGAGGATTTTCCCATCTACCATACCAAGATTGTCATTTTCATGAATTGCTAATCCATCGATAGTTGTATCACGAACGGCTGTTGTTACACTACCGCTTACGACATCACCAAGGGCTGCAGTCATGCGTTCTTTATTTTCTTCGATAGACTTGCTTGGATCGAAGGCAAGAAGACTCGTCAACCCTTGAGGAATTGTACGTGCTTCTACCACAACAGCAGGTTGTTCAAGCACTTCAGCCGCAGACTGAGCTGCCATAAAGATATTTTTGTTGTTCGGCAAGAAGATGATGTTGCGAGCATTGACCTGTTCAGCAGCCTTGATAAAGTCCTCTGTTGAAGGGTTCATCGTCTGCCCACCTTCGATGACATAATCCACACCTTGGGCACGGAAGATATCTGCTAAACCTTGACCAGCTACTACTGCGATAAGGGCATACTCTTTTGTTTCAGCAGGCTTGTTTCCTTGAGTCGCTTCTTTTTCAACTTGTGCCTCGTGTTGATTACGCATGTTGTCCACTTTGACCTTGATCAAGCTACCATATTTAAGACCTTCTTGCATGACAAGACCTGGATCTTCTGTATGGACGTGAACTTTGACGATTTCATCATCATTGACAACAAGTAGAGAGTCACCTAAGTCATTCAAGTAGTTACGGAATTCATCGTAGTCAAAGTCCTTAGAATAAGTTGGACCTTGTTTGAGGGCTACCATGATCTCCGTACAGTAACCGAAGGTAATATCTTCAGTTGCCACATGCCCTGCTACAGACTTGTGGTGCTCTGCATTGATCATTTCACTCATGTTGGCAGGAGTCGCTACAAAGTCTTCAGAAGCACTGTATTCACCAGTAAGAGCTGAAAGGAAGCCTTCGTAGATGAAGACCAAACCTTGACCACCTGAGTCTACCACACCAACTTCCTTAAGGACTGGAAGCATTTCTGGTGTCTTAGCCAAAGCTGCTTTCGCGCCTTCCAAGGCTGCACGCATGACCTCAACAGCATCATCTGTCTCCTCGGCTTTTTTCTTAGCCCCAATGGCTGCACCACGAGAAACAGTCAAAATAGTTCCTTCAACTGGTTTCATAACCGCTTTATAAGCTACTTCGACACCGGATTGGAAGGCAAGAGCCAAGTCTTGACCTGTTAATTCATCTTTTTCTTTGATAGCCTGAGAGAAGCCACGGAAGAGCTGAGAAGTGATAACCCCTGAGTTCCCACGCGCACCCATCAAGAGCCCTTTGGCAAGAATGCTCGCTACTTCTCCAACTGTAGAAGCAGGCTTGTCTGCTACTTCTTTGGCACCATTTTCAATGGTCATTCCCATGTTTGTCCCAGTATCTCCATCTGGAACTGGAAAGACGTTCAATGAATTGACATATTCTGCTTGCTTATTCAAACGAGTTGATGCAGCCTGCACCATCTCTTGGAATAAACTGGTAGTAATTTTTGACACGATTATTCTCCTACAACTTTGATATTTTGAATGTAGACATTCACAGTCTGAGCAGTAATTCCTAGTTGATTTTCTAAACTAAAACGAACACGCTCTTGAATGTTTTTTGACACTTCGCTTATCTTTACTCCGTAGCTCAATACGGTATAAACATCAACTGCGATACTACCATCCTCGGATGCCTTCACGACAACACCCTTAGAATAATTTCCCTTACCAAGGAGGGCTTGGAAATTGTCTTTGAGGGCATTTTTACTAGCCATACCGACCACACCAAAAATCTCAGTTGCGGCACCACCTACTACGGTTGCAATCACTTCATCTGTCAGTTCGATTTGACCATCTTTTGTATTAATTTTTACAGTCATTTTTTTTACCTCAACTAGTTGATACTCTATTTTATCATATTTCAGCCCAAGTGTAAAAGCAGAATGCTGTATCGGCGGATATTTACTCTATTTTTCAAATGGTTTTATCTCTAGAGCAAAAGAAAAAGACCTAAGCGGTCTTTTCATCTTTATTAAACGCGTTCAACTTTACCTGATTTCAAAGCACGAGCTGAAGCCCAAACTTTTTTAGGTTTACCATCGATAAGAACAGTAACTTTTTGAAGGTTTGGTTTTACGGCACGTTTAGTTTGGTTCATCGCGTGTGAACGGTTGTTTCCTGATACAGTCTTACGACCTGTAAAGTAACATACTTTAGCCATTGTGTTTTCCTCCTATTAGATCTAATATAGCGGATGTGCTAGCACCACATACCGTACTATGTTATCACACTTTCTCTATTTTGGCAAGGAAATTCGGAGACTTGTTTGTGTCTAAATTTTTGGGAATAATTAAATATCCTTATAACTCAATAAGAAAGCGAGATTTTTCAGACAAAAAAAACTGGAAAAAGTTTCTCACTTTACCCCAGCCCTTGACTATATTGCACTATTTATGCTACAATATTGTTTGACTGATTAAGCAAAGTGTGTTTTTGTCTTAATCGGTGGTGTAGAAGCAGCAACTTCTACACCTTTTTCGTTTTTCTTTACTCTATTATTGTAACACACATTAGGCAAAAAAGCAACTATTTTGTATAAAAACATGACAAAAACACCTCTAAAAAATCTTTTTTTAGAGGCTTTTGTCTGCCTTTTTGTATTATTTATGCCCTCTTTTTCTGATAACAGCTTTGTGTGGCCTATGGTTAATACGAAATCCTGCACCTAGTCCCGTATCCCTAAATTCTTCATACTCTTGTCTCCAAGATCCAAAAAATAGATTGTATAGCTGATCAATTCGTTCAAGGAGTATCATTCTTGCCATAGTACAAGCCCCTTCGATGGACCAATACATCCCTCGATGTTTCATGCGGTAAGTGACCTTTCGGTGCTGACTCTCCATTACCCCGATACCACGTGAGGACAATCCTCTAAGTTTAGGTGGCCTAGTGTCACAGAAATTTCTTAATAATTTCTTACGAAAATTGTAAAAATTATCAAGAGCTTCCTGGCTTTCTATGAGAGATTCAACTGTATCTAGTACGGTCTGAAGCAGGCTCTTCTGATGATTTTTGATGGCCTTAAAAGCAAGATCAAGTAGTGTAGACGGGTATGGCTTCAGGAATCGTTTAAGTTCTTCATTGACATGATAGGCATCCCAGAAATGCTCATGACGTTTAATCCGTAGGACCTTCTTAATTTCTTGAAATACTCTGCGAGAATATCCTTTACCATTGTCCGAGTTAGTGATAAGAAGAGTTCGATCAGTGATTTCAAAATGATTATAGAGATAGTCTATCAATTCTTCCTTTGCTTGTTCATGGCTTGTATGGATAATCTCATGCTTATTCTCTAGTACATACCGATTATTACCAACCTTCTTCGCTCCAGTATGAATCAGGAAATGGGCTAAGTCTGTATTGTGTCGTTCATCATTGCTTGATGTTGTCTTGACGAGCACACCATCTCCCTCCAGGTAGATTTTATCTGCCTGGATTTTTTTCGGTTGCTCATCACCTCTAAAAAGCCGATAGCGTTCCCTATCTGAAAAGAGTCTGCCTGCCATTTTTACAGACTTCAAAACAGCGTCCTTTGTTATCTCCAGGCGATAAGCCATCTTAACTGTTCGACAAACTTCACGGTAGGATAAAACAGAAGCGTGTTTTGCCATGTGAAAAATCAACTCAGAAGAATAACGCATATACTTTTCTAGACCTAGCCACTCATCTACGGGATAACAACTTTTCTTTCCCTTTCGCCAGCGATTCCTAGAGAAGGTCACCTCTCCAAATGTAAAAACAACTGTCCTCTCTGTACTATCTATCCGCTTATATCCCCTCAGTCTCATGGAGGGAGCAATCTGCTCGTCATAATCTCTTACTCGCTTCAGGAATTGCTGCTCACGTTTGCGATCTAGTTCTGCGACAAATTCTTTTTCATCAAATCTAAACATACTCTCTATTGTACTGAAATCACGACTAGATTGAAAACATCACAAACTTTCTGCAAGACTCTTTCAAAAATAAAAGCCTTCCTTTATTGGGAAGGTTGTTTAATTATAAATATAATTATATTTATAACGATAAACTTTCGATTAGTTTATCAAGATAATCTGATGCAGACTTTGCTCCAGCTGCTTTAGCAATTTTATCCAATTTTTTCCGATTGCTTGGTTTCAAAGTAAACTGAAATTGTTTCTTACGTTCAAAACTTTCAAAGCTGGCTACATCTGAAATCTGCTCAGGTTGATGGGTTGCTTCGATAATCTGCGAAATCTCTTTTTCTTTTGGTGTGAATGCCATGACAATCTCCTTCTAATTATATTTATAATTGTATTTGTGTTTATAAACATAATTATATTGTATCATAAATTTTTGAAAAAGTCTGCTCCAGCTCAGTGAAAAACTTTTTGTGTTTTTGATAAAGTTCTGGATTTTCCTCCATATCTGCAATAGAGATTTTATCAATCGTGGAATGATTGAATAACTCTTTTGCTGGTACAATTCCTAGAAGGTTGTCTGTTCCCTTTTCTTTAGCTTCAAGCCCCAGAGCTTCCAGTAACTCTCTTGATGATCCATAGTTCGGTCGGATCATATTTGCTAAGAAATATAACTCAGCAGTAATGTATGATTCCCTTGTACGATAGTCAATTACATCCTTTCTGAATGCTTCTAACCGAGTTGAGAGATTGAATTTGGCATTATAACCAAACTCCGAGGGAGTCAAGGGACTAATAATAGCGTGACTGACCGCAACAGCATTTTTAGTAGCTGTTGCAAAGTCTGGTCTACAATCAATCAAGATATAGTCAAACTGATCCAACTTCTTCTTTTCGTAGTTATCCTCTAGCCAAAGATAAAGTAACATATTTTTCTTATCACTGTTCTCCAGATCTCGTTCCACCGTGTCAAGCTGAACTGAACCTGGAATTAGACTGATATTTTCCTTAACTTGTTTAATATCCACGTCGCCACCTTTAAAAGCATTGGCAATTGTATTCTTACTTTCGTAAATATTGTAGCACTGAGTCAAATTACACTGATGGTCTAAATCTATAAAGAGAACCTTATGACCTTTCTTAGCTAACCATTCTCCATAATTAAATGTCAAAGTTGTTTTTCCAACACCACCTTTGATAGCGGCAAATGTGATAATCTTCATTCTATTTCTCCATCCTTTTTCTATACTTCTATTATACCACTATAATTATATTTGTCAACATGTTTATAATTATATTTATAATTATTTTGCGATGAAGTTTCTCCTTCCTTTTCACCAGCAATTCCTAAAAAAGGTTATCTCTCCAAACGTAAAGAGGACTGTCCTCTCTGTACTGAAATCCAGACTATATTGAAAACATCAGAAACTTTTACAAGGTCTTTTCATCTTCAAAACATCGGTCAACTTTCCCTTCACGACTACGCACGTGCTCCTTAATATCTCTATAATCTGTGTAATGTTTTAAAGTATCATCAAAGAACTCTTGTAAGGCTCCTTTTTCAATTTGGAATTGTTTGATCAGTTGACTGACATCTTCCAGTCCCATATCTTTTGGAACTCCTAAATCATCCAATAGTTGTACCGCTACAAGACTATTTTCTGGAGATTGCTGGATGGCTAAAAGTGCTCCTTCAATTTTATGATAACGTCCAAGTCGCTCATCTAGTTGTCTTAATTCCTCCTGGGTAGTCTCAATCTTTTCATTAAAGCGCTCCTCCAAATGTTGAAATTGTGTTCCATCTGTCACGCCGTGCTCGACTAAGAAATTATATTCCTTAATCAGCTCACGCATAGAGGAAATTTGAGCGTTTTTAGTTACGAGTGTTTCGCCGTTTTGTTTGGCCAATTGCCTTGCGACAGTCAAGCCCATCATGTACCTATTTTTTTGAGATTGATCAGGATTGAGAAAATAAAAATAGTCTTTCTCTTTGATATAGATGGTATAATTTCCATCCTCATTTTTATCAACTTTATGAGAAGGTATTAAAATGGTACCACTATTTAAAGCTCCCATATCCATCTGCACGTAAATGCCTTGCTTGCTTTCTTGTTCGACCTGCCAGGATTCTACTTCCAATTTCAATTCAAAATCATTTGCCGTTTTTTCTTTTGATTCTTGATATTGTTCTTTCAATTCCTCCACATCAAAAACCAACTGATTCTTAGAAATTCTCTCTTTTATTTTTTCAAGAGAATAAAGTCCTTTCTTTGATAATGTATCATCTCGGACATTTCTTTGTTGGGGCTGATCAAGCAATTTATACTTCACAAATTTACCAGAGAAATCGATCTGAAGATCAAGAGCAGCTGCCTTTTGTTTAAAATCTTCCATCGACAAAGAGTGCTTCAGAAGAAAATCCAGACGTTCCTTAATTTCAAACCGATAATTATTTTGTCTCCGCCAAGCAGAATACTTTGTGTAGGAATTTTTCATTGTAGGCTCAATGATTTTAGCGCCATAACGTGCCGCATGCTTGTCCGATATCGCCCTCAAATTTTTCAGGGTTTTCTTTTCCCAACGAAATTTCTTGAGCGTTGAGGTATTGGTTGTATTGAGTATAATATGGTTATGAAGATGATCTTTATCCGTGTGGGTTGCGATCACAAACTCATAATTTCCACCTGTCAATTCTAACATCGTTTGACGGCCAATTTCATGAACTTGCTCGGGAGTCAAGTTATCATCTGGAGAAAAAGACTGGATAATGTGATGAGCCAATACTTGTTTTCCTGAAGATAATTCTTTCAAGTCGTCATCCCCTTTTTTA
This sequence comes from uncultured Streptococcus sp., assembly GCA_963552835.1. Taxonomy (GTDB): domain Bacteria; phylum Bacillota; class Bacilli; order Lactobacillales; family Streptococcaceae; genus Streptococcus. The sequence goes on from CAUVMH010000016.1 coordinate 10,986, forward strand.
AAGGCTGCGGCCAATTTTGTCATGACCATTTCTTCATCTGCTACACTAAAATCAGAAATCCCATTACCAGATACTAACTTCATTTGAAGCTCACCATCATGATAGACAAGAGGAAAATCAAGATCACTTTCTGCAGTTTCTGACACAAGTGTTTTCGCTTCATTCAGAATATAATTAACAGCTCTCTTCAAATTAGCTGGTGTTTTAATTTGAGTTGGAGATTTAATAACTACCATTCTTCTATATCACTCCTTACCGTTCGTTTCCGCTCCTGTAGACTCTGTTTTTCTGCGCTAGAAAGTTTGGCAGCTACCATCTCTTTCAACTCAGATAGATAGTCAATAACTTGCGCTACTTCCTCTGGCGTAACCCCTTGATTTTCGTTAGCGTGCTTGGCAATTTGGTTGATGTTCGTCCCAACCCGATTGATGGCAACTCGAAGGTCTTTCAATTCAGAAAAATCAATTTGCACCACCTTTCCTTGTACCAATTGATTCTTCGCATAGTATTGAAAAGATGGAACTCCCATTTGGGCCATCGCTGTTTTAATTTGACGATCTTCCTCTGGTGTTAGTCGTATCAATTTTTGTATATAGCGTTTTCTATTTTCTCGTTTTTGCATTATTTTTTATCCTCTTTCTCTCAAAATTTCTGGCATTTTCTGACCAGGTATCAACCCCTAACTTCCTTCCGGCAAGCGTAGCAAATGGATATCCATTTGCGAAATTTAAAAAAATCAGAGAAGGAGAACCCTGCAGTTTTCCTTCTTGATTTTCTCAGTTTTGGGGAAATCCCCAAGCCCCTTTCCTATATCTTTTGGAGTGCAACTTCTAACATTTTATCGTAACCAACTGAAGATGTTTTTGAAAATAGATGATTGCTTATCACTATTTTCTACAATTTTTTCTTCCTGATTTTTTAACTTCTCAGCTAGGACAGAAAGTTGTTGAGTAGTTAGAGGCTGGAAAATAGACTGCCCAATTTGTATTTCTGTCAGTAAGATTTTTTCAGTGAGTACAGCTTGAAATTCTTCATCTGTGACCATCTTGAGTAGCTCAATATTTTCTTCTTCCCACTCCAAAAGAGCAGGATCTCCTTCAGGTAGTTGAGACTGTTCTTCCTCTAGTTGCTCCAGAACTTTTTGGCGAGTCAAGTCTTTAGCGTTTGGCGATACTCCTTGAACTCTGTCTCCATCCATGATTGGAATAAAGTCTGAGAGGATGATGATAAGTTGTTCTTCTTGTTCATTGGTCATGAGTGTTGTCCTCCTTGATGATGGTTTGTTTTTAATTTGACCTTGGGTTTATTTGGGGTGTCTCGTTCGGTCATTTCGAGAAACCCTTCTCTTTTTTTGATTGTGCATCTGCTTTCAACTCCTGCTTGTGTTCTTCAACAGCTTGCTTGCTCTGATCTTTAAACTTCTCCAGTTTTTGTTCAAAACCGAGTTTCGTTTGTTTCTCCTGACTCAATCTTAATTGTTCCAATGCTTGATCCATCCGAACCATTAAACTTTTAGCTTCTTGTTGGACAATATCCAACTGTGCTTCTAAATCAGCAAGTGTCTCCTTATCAGCAGACCACCCAGATAGATAGTTAAAGGAATACTCTGACGTATCAATACCATAGTATGAAGAAACGACATAAGCAACACTTTCAGCCTGGAGTTCAGCGGTGCTTCTAGTTAGATTTTCCTTTTGAGGATTATCTGCATGATGCAACTCTGCATGAGCCATTTCATGTAAGAAAGTTTTAATAATTTGGGCCTTGTTCATCTCATTACTACGTAAAACAATTTGATTTTCTGGGACAGAATAATATCCATGTTTATTATTTTCCATCTCTTCAAATCGAACTGATACATCATTTTCTTTTGCAATAGCCATCAGGGCACGGTAAAGATTTGCATAGTCCAAATCAGTCAGCTGTTCTTTCACTTCTGCAGCTTTTGGCATCTCCTTTCCTTCTGTCTGACTAACATCAAAGACTGGTACTAGACCAAAGAATGTGACAGTTTCTGGCTTCCCATTTTTATCCAATATTGGTTGGTTATTCTCATCCTTTTTGATCTTCGTCATAGGTTTAAAAATACGTAAAGCCTTCTCACCTTTTTTCACATAGCGACCAAAGTTTTCTTTCCACTGTTTGAAAGAAGCTACTTGCCTTGCTTCAGGATTTTGTGCAAGAATTAAGCGCAAGTTGCGATTAGAATAATTATTTAGTTGGCTCATTTTCGTTAGATAGTCTTTGTACTTATCTGAATCCAGAAACTCCTTAATCCCTTCTTTAAGATGACGACTTAATCCTGCCATATCTTTATTTTGAATAAAATCTGCGACTGCAAGACTGCCAGCTGCTAAGACAATTTCATCCGCTTGTAGACTCTCCTCGCCCTTTGGTTTAGAACCTGGTTTCGATCTAAAATCATACGGATTCGTTCCCTGAAGCAACTCCTCCTCATCAGAAACACCATCAGCATCCGCATCATGTTCCAACTCCTGCTTGTTGTAGCTTTGTTCTTCTAGTTTGATTTCTTCCTCTTGTGATTTCTCAAATTCTTCTCGGACTGTGGAGATCGTTTGTTCAACTTTTTCTGATAAACCTTTGATTTCTTTTTGCCATTTTTCAATAAGGGCCAATTGTTCCATAGGTGAGTCTTTGACTCCCAACTTCTCAAACCAAGCAGATAGATTTTCGACCTCAACACTATCCATTCCATCAAAAGAGATAAATCCAAGGCGACCATCATGACTACTATCTGTAAATCCAATTGGACTATTTTCCAAATCTCCAAATGGGAGTTGGGATAGAAGTTGATCTGCGTAAAGAGTATCTTCTAAAGCGTAACTGAACTGAGAAATATCTAACTCACTCGCCAATCTCTCCAGATGATACGGAGTGAATATGGCCCCATCTATCTTCATCAATTCTGGGTACTCTCTCATTTCTCGTGTTCCAAGTCTTTCTTTGTGAGCGATGGGGTTAATCTCCTCACCGATATTGTAACGGATGCTATCCTGGATCAGTTCACCATCAGGAGCGTAGATACTAAACTGGATCTTAGTTGGAGAGATGTAGCCTTCTGGATAAACATCAGTCACTTGTTCTAGCCCTTCCTGATGTAGCTGATAAAAGTCCTGATTGGCCTTATATAGCTCCCTGGCGAAATCTTGATAAGATATCAGCTCTGTTTCTTTAAAGGGCAATCTAGGCCCATCTGGGCGCTCCTCAGACCATTGAAGGCGTACATGGTAGTTCTCCTTATAGATATGATCTTGTTTCCACTCTTTATAAAAATCTGAATTTGTATCTAGGAGATGATCTTCTCCAGCTGCAGCAACAATCTGATCAAAATTATCATTGTGCTGTTTTGCATAGTCAAGATACTGATTCCAGGCTTGATGAAATTCTTCTGGAGTTTTTGAGATATCACCTGGCACACCTAAATTATAGACAGTATCTAGGACTTGAGTAAACGTAGCCGAATCAAGCAGGGGTTTATTCAGTGTGTTCTCAGGAGTAGATTGTTCAATTTCTTTAGAAACTTCTTCATACTGCTTATTCTTCAAAACTGATAGCATTTCTGCACCTTTGTCTTTAACATATTCTTCATTGATTGAAAGCTGCTCGATGTGACCATCTCGCTCTCTAAAGACACCTAAAATAATCTTTTCCTGGTTTGTCTGATCTAGTAAAAGATTAAGGCTTTTTCTTAATCGCATAAGACTAGCTGGTAGAACTGTACCATCTACTGTCCTAAAAGCAAGTAAAACATCTTGGTCATTTGAACGAATTGCCTTATCCAAATTTAGGCTATGAAACTTTTCTACATCTGATAAGTCTCCAAAATAAAAGGACTCTGCATCTACTATGGCAGGTAATTCAGGGAGAACTTTCAACTTATCAAATGCAGCACCTCTGTTGGCAATCAAAATATTATCAAATTGTCCATTTCCAGAAGCAAAATCCAATAAAGTCTGTCCTGCAGTTTGCCCTTCTCTATAAGGAAAAATACCTGTTAAGTGCATGAAACTTTCTTTGTTATAGGAGATAGCAAGGCTATTTGTATCTGCACCATCCTGGTAAAAATATATCACTTGTGAGTCTGCTACGTTTTCTAAGTACCATTGAGCAGCATTTTGAAGATGAGAAGCATATCTGTTTAGTTTCAGCAAGTCTTTATCTGAAATAGGATGGTAGTTATCCTTATGAATTGACTTTCTTTCCTCATTTATGCTAAAATGAAGTAAAGGTTGAGATCGAGTTTGACTTGGTGACAAGTCATTCAAAGGTTGCGATACATTCGCTTCTGGTAGAGGTGCTGCCCCCTGAGTTTCTTCAGGAAAATCCCCGAGTTTTGTCTCAGCCTTTTCGTTTTGTTCAGAATTATTAGCAGTCTCTTGTATACTCTCAAGAGACTTTTCTTTTTCTTCTGATTCAACTGACCCTAATTGGATATTTTCTTGCCTTTGTTTGGCAAGTAATTCGTCCACCTTCAGTCTTTCCTCATCTGTTTTCGGATGATACTTGGTTTGTGAAGATAATTGAAACTCTCCTTCCTCAGTCAACTCCAGAGCAACTCTTCGTAACCCTTTTACAAAATACGTATTTGGTTGTTTTTGCCACTGATTCACTAAGCCATCATCAATTAAGGCTTGAGTTGCTGGCTGAATGCTCGTTTTACCCATTTGTTCAGATATAGCCTCAAGTCTAGTCAACTCTTCTTGATAGCGTTTGAGAGTAGCTTTGGTAAAGAACGACTCCCCACGCTTAGCTTTTTCTAACTCTTCACGGATTCTAGGTATATTTTGAACACTCATCTCCAGACCACTTCCCTGACGATTCAACCCCATTTCTTTCAAATGTTGTTGGTGCTCCAGGCGCTCTACTCGCTCTTCCTGTTTCCTAATCTCATCCATCTTTGAGAAGACTTGACCTTCTATTTGTTCTTGCTTACGCATAAAGCTAGCACCGCCTCGCTTATCATTCATGGGTTGCCCATTTGTTTGTGCTTGGTGGGAATAAGCTCTTGAAATAGCCTCGTCTTGTTCACCCCTTAGTCTTTCCAATTTTCGACGTGCCTGGGCAAGACGACTGTTGTCTGGTGCGTCTTTCTCCAGTTGTTTTTCCTGCTTCAAGATCTCATTCCAGTCTGTCTTCTCCTGGCCTTCACGTTGTGGTGGTCTTGCATCGATAACTGGGATTTTCTTCTCCCGTAGTTTAGTGATAAAGTCTGTACCTGCTTTATCACGATCAACTGCCAGCGTGATGAGATCATCGTATTTATGATCTTGGAAAAGTGTGGATGTTTCCGCTGCAACAGATAAAAAGTTAGAGGTACGTGTTAGTTCACTAGACTTGGTATAATCCCTTTCATCCATCGTGAGTTCCCCTCGCTCCTGCAGAATTTCAAGAACATAGTGAGACAAAACTCCCTCTTTTAATCCTTCCATCGCAACTAGTCGAACATCGTTTAATTCGCCCTTATGAAGCTCATAATAGCTCATAAGGTCAATGGGTGCCTCTGTCACAATTAAACGCTTAGGAGAGCCTATAGAAACGTTTAAGCCACTAATAGATTCTGATTGATACATGATTTGTTTCAAGTATCCTTTGCCAGGATGACGTTCTTGATCAGGAACAAGTCCTTGGAGGCTCGCACCTACCAGTTGCTGATTTCTGTCCAAGTATTTAAAAACCAAGACATCTTCTATAACACCATCTTTATCCTTACGTTTAGCTTGGGCTAATACTCCCTTTTCCAGGAAGAAGTCGATTGTATCATCAGAGAGACCTCTAATCTCCTTGAGATAGGATCTCGCCTCCACAAATCGTTGTTCGTAAGGGGCTAGTGTATAACTGAAAGGTTGACGTTCTTCCTCTACTGGTTTTGCTTCAGGAAAGGAACCTGTCTCTAAGAATACCATGGCCTCCTTATAGCTGACATTTCGCATTTCTTGGACAAGGTTGATGGTGTCCCCATACTTATCTGCTTGTGAATACCAATGCCAGGTATTCTTCACAGTATCAATCTTAAACGAGTCATGCTCAGCCCAATAATACTCTCGATGTGACTTTCGCTTCATCTCCATTCCAAGGCTACGAGCTACTTCTAAAATATCCAGCGATTTTGCCTGTGCTTTTGTTAAAGGCATACTCTTTCCTCCTCTACTAATTCCTTAAATAAAAGATATCCTTCAGGAGTTGCATCTAGTTCACTAACAACTATTGGATCTTCCTGACTCACTGTCACAAAAAGATGAGGAGCTAACTGATAAAAGGTCTCCTCATCTGCCTGTTTGAATAGCTGCCAAATAGCATAACGTTCTATGGCTAAATTTTCTGGCTTTAGTGCTAAAACTTGTGAGATACTCTCTAGGTATCCTAATTGTGTTTTGGTTGTGTCCATCCTATTTTCCTTTCTATATGTTAGGCCACGAATAACTCTTTTAGCTGCGGAGTCAAATCGTTGGCATATAAAAGTAAGCCATCGATATCTGTTCCTTTTCGAGTATATTCGTACCAGTTTTCTTTGTCTTCAGGAGAACTTGCAATCTCATCCTTTCTAGGATGATCATAGACACTTGCTTTTTTATCTCTGAAGACATTTTGTTTAGAAATAAAGACCAATCCTTCTTCTACCCCAATTCTTGCGACTTCATCTGGAGTTAGAAGGGGACGGCCTTGAATTTGTTTATTTTCACTTGAGGATCCGTTCCGATAACTATGCGATTTTGAAGTGGATCGAGTGCGTATCGTCTGCTTACCTGACCTTGTAGAATAGTATTCCATCGTATCCTTGTCATTGGTTCCTAAAAATAGGTGAGTAGCACAGTTATTAAAGATCGTCTTCCAATCACTTTTATATAGTGATTCTAGCTGATTGACAGCTTGAATGATAATCTTAATAGACATCTCACGACTACGAATTGAAGAGAGAACCTGGGCGAAGTTTGGAATACGGCCAATTTGCGCAAACTCGTCGAAGATAAACTGAATGTGGCGAAGATTTTTTCTACTGTAGCCAGGTACTTTACCTTGCAAGATATCATCAGCCTTATGTGTGAGAACCTCAAAACCAATCGCAAACAAGATTGAGGAAAGAAAATTAAAGGCGTTATTGGTTTCAGGAATAGCAATAAAAACGGCTGTCTTTTTCGTATTCCAGGTATCCATTTCCATGGTATCTTCACTGATTAAGTTTCGGACATCTTCATGGTCAAAGATAGAATAGCGAGAAGACAAAATCGCTACCACACTGTTTCTTGTCTCACCTCTGAAGTTTTGGAATAATTTCCACTGTTTATAAGCATAGTTGTTAGGTTGATGTTCGTTCAGTTCCTCAAACATCTGCTCGACAGGACTTGGTACATCTGGATCCTCTCGATACATATTTCTTAATAGATCCGCAACGTGACCCAAGTTTGGCATGTATAACTGGACTCCAGTTTCAGGATCCTTCGAGTCAAAATAGAGATAACCAATCAATGCACGTTGCAGCATCAACTCTGCTTTAACCCAGAAGTCTTCTCCAGTATGCTCACTATTCTTCGTTCCCTCAGTAATTGCTTCAGAGATACGATCAATATCTAGCTCAGACTTCATGTAATGAAAAGGATTAAACCGATCTGAATTCTTGAGCCGAATCAAATCAAAGATTTTAACAGCATAGCCAGCTTTCTCAAGCATCTTCCCAACTTCGTGTACCAGGTTTCCTTTGGGATCTGTCACAACAAAGTTTGAGTTCATCTGCATTAAATTTGGCAATACAAAAGTAAAGGTTTTACCATCTCCTGGAAGACCAATGACAATCACATTTTTATTGAGTTGCACATTGTAGGCTAAGCGAAAGTTAAATAGTCCCATTTTGACCTGTTTTGAAAAAATCATATTCTTCTCAAAATCAACGTCTTCAAACCGTCTCATTTCCTTCAAAGTCGCAAAACGAGCACTACCTTGTTCTTCTCCCTGGCGATATAAATTCTTATCCATAGAAGCATAGACAAGCATTGGGAGGCCGAATCCGATTAACCCTGCATACAAGGCTCCTGAATCAAAGAAAACACCAAAATAGAAGCGTTCCCAGTGTTCTAGCAACCAACGAAGCCGCAACATTCCCATAAAAGGTACTGCTGCAGTTGAAAGTTGGTAATAATGGTAAAAGGACTGGAAAATAACAAATGAAAATAGCCCCACCACCAGGTAGGGCCATATAGGCTTTCTAATCATCGTGCTTTCTCCTTTCCAATATCCTTCGTCACTACAGGAATGGTTCCCTTATACACCGTATGGCTCTTGTAATAGGCTATTTTGTCTTCAGGAGTCATTTCATGCGGTTTCTTCAGCACCTTTTTCGCAAACTCTTCCAATTTTTCTGGACTTTTCGTGATGTCTGCTAACATCTCTTTGAGAGCCTTTTCTACCAGGGGACGATTTTTTGTTTCAAAGAAGAGATAGGTTGTACCATCTTTTTGATGATAAGTAAAACCTACCTTATACTCCTCCAGGTAATGCTTCAACTTAGCCAAGTGAACTTCACTATTTAATAACTTCTCGACGTCTTTTTCAGACTTGGTGGCCATAAAGTCATTAAATAGCGTCTCCCCTTCAAAGGTTCGATTCGCTGCCTTATGTTGTTTCTTGTCATAGTGGGCTTTTGCGAGGGCATACAGAGCTTGTATCGTCATCTCTAGGGTAACTTTTCCTTTTAAAGCCAGAGAATGACTGACTTTTTCTTGATCCATGTAAGACCTCCTTTATTTTGGATAATTGGATAGTTCTGGCTTCGCAATAACCTGGAATCCGTAAGGTGCAGAAGGTTCCTCCTTTACAGTAACTACCAAGCGTTTCTGACTTCTGTTCTCACCGTCTTTCACGGCCACTACATAGGTTAGCTGATAAGTTGCTTCATCAACAATCAAGCTAGATTCCAAAATCACAGACTGCAGTTGACCTGCTTGTCTATCTATCGTTAATTGAGGAGCTACGAAATCAGCCATTTTCCCTTTATCTGAGTAAAGGGCTGGCAAAAAGTAACGTGAAAAGGCATCTAGTTCCCCTGTTTTTGACTGAATGGTTTTTAGATTTGAAAGTTCCTTGGATACGGCCGATAGTTGCTTTTCTTGATGGTAAACTAGCGTAAGGGATAAGCCAGCAAGTGTCAGACTTCCTACTAGACTCAAGACCACCAAAACTCTTCCTAGAAACACCCAAAAAGAGGGTTTAGAAGAAATTTGAGGTTTGGGAGTCTCATGTTTCAAGGAAGAGGCTTCAGCTTTCTCTTCAGGAGTCTTCTCTAGATGTTTTGTTTTAGGATGGCGCTTAAAGAAAGAGGGTTTTGATTCTTTTGCTGCAGCCTCCTGGTTATTCAACGTACCAGGCTTCAGGAAAAGGCTGTCTGCGATTCCCTCAAACGGCAAATAGATATCTTCTTGGTAGATCACTACATTCTTTTTATCCAGCTCCTCTACCAATAAAACGGCCTCTGCCTCCTCATGCTTAACCTTGGCATTTTCTCGCTCCAGGGCTTGATACACAAGGTCTCGATTCTTATACGTTGTGGTCGTGTTTTGTGTCAGATTGGTTAAACGGTACATCTTTTTCAGCTCCTTTCAATTTTCCTTCAGCAAGAGCTGTTTCAATATCAGCCCAGGTTAAATTATGTTCGGCCAAGTAGTTTGACCGTTCCTCATGTTTGGCCAGAATGATTTGAGTTTCTAGCTGCTGCAGTCTCTCTTCTTCCTTCTTGGCCTTGGTCATATAGTCAGCTAAGCGGTCTTCCGCTTTCTGTTTTTGTTTTTCCAAAGTTTCTAATTTTGTCATTGTTCCTTTTTCCCTTCTGTACTTTGTGTTTGGTTAGTGCTTGGTTTGTTTAATGATGGAATACTCGCCTTTTCGCTGGCGTTCAAGCTGTCCACAATCAAAATGGGGTCAATATGATTTACCAGGTATTTCCCATCTTGCTTGCTGAAGCGAATCCGTATGGTTCTTGAAGATCCTACGTTTGTTTGGGCGTTTGTATAATCATACTTCTTCTGTAACTGTGTCTGAGTGTATCTCACTTGAGCTAAGGCAACATTATTTTCTTGATCGATGTAGATGGTAGAAGACTTCATCTGTGTATCCACTACATAGCCCTTATAGGTTTGTACCGATGGTTCTTCTTCAGAATTCACTTCCTGATTATAAGCCGCTTCTGTCATATAGGGCAAATAGCGATTTCTATTTTCTCCAAGATCCTGCTTATTGAAGTAAGCCGTCAAAAATTCCTTTACATATTCTTGCGTTAGTTCGCTTCCCTCTGCTTTGGTTTCTTGTTGCGTGGTTTCAGCTTCCCTTTTAGCTTTATTATGCGCTGAGGTTGCTGCACCAATCCAGAATACGAATCCTAGAACTAACACAGCTCCTATAAGGATTCCTCCTATTTTGAGAAGTTTTAATTTCTCCATATCTATCATTTTCATGATTTACCTTCTTTCTTTTTTAATTTGGTGTCGCAAATGTATAGTAGTAAGCTGGATAGAGGACAGAAAAATGAACCTTATCCTGTACACCTTGGATATTACATTCCGAAACGAGGAATGAACCGTCTGGGTTCACAGCTTCCACAATCGCAACATGGCCGTATTCACCTGGTGTCCCACCAAATCCACCTAGAACTGATACAACGGCTCCTTTCGTTGGAGACGTACTATATCGCCATCCTTTTGCAACTAGGTTTGTTACCCAATCCTGACCATTGCCAAGGTAACCATAAGCTCCTGATAAATCCGTAATCGTTCCTAGTTCGACTAAACGGTTATAGGCATACCAAGTACATTGACCAACTGGGTAGCCACTTCCTTCTTGTGTAGTCATAGAAGCCTGTGTAGGAGGGTGCTCCACTTTCGACTGATACTCTGCAGGGAAATCCCAGGAAGATGCTAACGCTCCGCCTCCTCGAACTTGTTGTGTAAGAAAGGCATGGATCTGTTTAGCATTATTTTGGCGCTCAAGGACCTTGTCTCCAGAATTCCCTTCCCAGTTAACCAGGAACCGCTCTGTAAGTGTCTCTACATCTTCTGTGCCGGTTAGAATCGATGTTAGTTCAGTGATGTAGTAAGGAGTATCCCCCTCCAGCATAAAATCCAGCTGCAGCTCTAAATCGTACCACTTTTTGTCTTTTGATTTTGCATAATTCAATAATAAAGTATGCCTAGTGGAACCATCCGCTGTATCTGTCCACTGACCTAATCCTAAACCTCGATGAAGAATATTTGGATACCTACCATCATAGATAGAAGGCCCTCCTATAGCTAACCAGGACTCATCATCCCAGGAAGAAGAATCAGCCCCTACTGGCGGGCTAAGGTAATCTCCTTCAGCACGTTTAGGATTGATATTACTTTCTGTAGCAAAGTTTCCAAGCATGGCTGCCAAACCATTATCTGTCAGCCCTGATACCTTTTGCTTCAGGAAGTCTTTTATCGCTCGTGATTTTTGTCCTAAGTCACCATCAAGTGTAGTAATGACTGAGGTTGTCTGATTGTACGTGACAGATTGAAAGTAAAAGCCTGGATTGACTGATGTCCACTTTTCTTTCTTATCCTTTGTCTCTTTTTCCTCCAATTTTTGATACTGGATGACCTGGTAACCATTTGACGTTACCTTCCCAACCTCGTCTCCAGCTTTGACCTGGTCACCGTCAGAAACACGGATATTTCCTACATCTTCATAAGTAAAGATGGCTTTATCTGTTTTGATGGATACAGTCGTATCATCTGTCACACTGACTTTACCCTCAAGAGGAGCTCTTATAGCTTGCCCTGTTGAAGCTTTTAGTTGTGTTTTCTCATAGATTTCACTTTTTGAAGTATAACCAAACCGCTTCAGGATAACTAGAGGAGCTTGATAAGAAGGGTCGTCCTCCTGGTAAAAGGGGTTAGCTAGTTCTTGATAAGAGGGGTATCGACCAACCTCTTTAGTCAACTCCTCTAACTCTTTATACTCTTCTAGTTCACTATCACTCAACTTAGTCCACTTTAAATCTGATGAGGAGCCATATAAGTCAGCCATCTTTTTCAAGTTGTGAGGGTCATCATTCAAATGATTCCAAAGATCATTCAAGGCATCCGAATAGTGATTAAAACCTAACGTCCCAGCCCATTCACCACCAGTTCCCTCATTCCAGTTACTTTCTGGTTTCCAGTCACTACCGTAGCGAAAGTTCATGAAAAAGAGCATATCATCGATGTTCGTCCAATAGTCGACCTTATCATTTGACTTCTCTCGATCTCGTTTACTGATCTGAAGCCAGGACTTGTTCAGGTCAAATTCATTTTGTTGGACAGGACCACTTCCTCCAAACATGGCCATAAATACCCCTAGAACAGCAAAGATGAGGAACATTAAGAAATAGGACTTGACAGCTAAAGGATTGGATAAGATGGAACGCAGGGGCTTTGTCGCAACCTTCAAAACCTTTCCTGTCCCTCTTGACACCTTCCCAAACTTTGAACGTGCAAGTCGCTTTCTGGCCTGTTTCATCTTTTTGCTGAGTTTTCCTTCCCAGGAGAACTCTCTAGGTGTTCGAGTATACCCTCGTCCTCTGATGAAATTATAGCTTTTATTGAGTTGTCCATAGCTGTGATTGATTGAATACTTGGATAATTTTCCTACAGCATTTAACGCTCTTTTAGAGGCGTTTACCTGGTACTTAAATTGACGAATGTTTTGCCTCGCCTGAACCCAGTCTCCAAGAATCTCATTATCTCTGACTGTCCTCTCAACGTCGTGTCTCGCTTTCATTCGAGCACTTTGTTTTCCACGTTTCTTTAGGCGGTTAGGGATATAACTGTCATCAGTCTTTTTAGCTCGTTTATAGAGCGTTGTTGCAATTTGTTTTTCCAACTTTGCTCGATCACGTTGTTGCTTAAAGAAAAGACCTCTAGCTGTTGCTTGAGGTCCTTTGTGTAGTTTATAATCTTTGTTCGCTAAGCGATAATTCTTCTTAGCTTCTTTAAATGCAACTTTTGAGTCTAAACGTGCTTCTTTAGGATTTTTTTCTGCATTCTGGGAGGATCCTTCTTTAATTCTCCGCTTACGCTCCTGTTTTAATTGATTGGGATCACTTTCAAACAAAAGAAATCACCTCTCTTTCTATTTTTTAACTATCTGTCGCTACCAATTGATACAGTTTGGTATCTTTAGGGATAGGATTTTCAAATGGAACAATCGTATCTCCAGCCACGATCAAACCAGTACCTTTTGCTTTTGGTCGCAAAACAAATCGCTCCAGTGAAGGTGTAAGAGGGATGACCTGCTCCAGGGCTTCTAGGTCTGTCCGCTTCAGCTTCAGGAGGGCTAAAAACTCACAGTTTGCGACTAGCTTTCTACCTTCTTCTGTAGATAAAACAGTCTCTGGGTTCTGTGTAATCCCTGTTGGAATAGCCCCGTACTTACGAATACGTGAGTATAGTTCGGTAAAGAAGGTTGCTTGCAATTTATTTTTGAAGTATAGCTGCAACTCATCAAAGTACAACCATGTAATGGTTTTACCTTGGTTATTGACTACCTGGTTCCAGATGAAGTCCTGAATCACCAGGAGGGCAAATGGCTTCAATTTACCACTCAACTGCTTGAGGTTGAAGATAATAAAGCGACTATTCATATTGACATTTGTAGGATGAGCAAAGATATCGTTTGAACCGATAGTATAAGGTTCTGCTTTCAGCGCCAACTCCTTGGCCACATCTTCAGGTTGACGTTCTAAAACAGCTTGCCAATCCTTAAATGTTGGTTTTTCAAATTCCTCATAGGTCTTTCTCGTTACACGGTCAATCATAGCAAATTCATCGTCTGATACTTCAGAGAATATATTCTCAAACAAGGTTGATAAGAGGTTTGATTTTTGGCCAATCGGGTCACTATCTTCTGCCTGCAGTTTATCCTTATCAGGGAGATCCAACAAGTTGAAGTGATGTTGTGACCCAGGAGCGATTGTGATGATTTCAGCACCTAATTCTCGGCCAATATCACTGTATTCATCTTCAGGATCGACGATAATGGTATTATCTTCAGGGTAACGTAGTTTGGTAGGAATAATCTCTCCTCCTTTGGCAAGAACTGACTTTCCTGATCCTGAAATCCCAAAGATACAACCTGAACCTGTATTCAAGTCTTTTTTACGGTCAACTGTGATAGCGTTCTTAGAGAGCTGATTCTGGCCATAATAAATTGCACGCTGACTGTCAGATCGAAGATCTACGTTGGTAAATGGAACTTGTGTGGCCAAGTTACTGGTAGTCATATCTCTCATAAAACGGCGTTTCACATTGATAAATGGAATCCCAATCGGTAGAATCGTATTCAAGGATTCTTCCTGGTACAAGTAACACTTCTCCAGGTCTACTGTATTCTTACGGACAGATCGTTGAACCTGCTCTGTGTAGATATTCAACTCTTCCAGAGTGTCAGCCATGAAGAAAATCGTCATCACACCTGAAAACATTTTTTGGTCATTGTCCTGGAGTTCTTCAGTCCATTTCTCTGTTTCACGAGATGTCTCCACAGCTTTCCCACCAACGGCCAGGTCACTTCCATAACCTTCTTTTGCGGCAGTCTTCTGACTTTTGATCATTTCCCTACGTACACTTGACTTAACTGTCTTGATCTTCTTCAGGGCGTCTGCAGTATCATAGGGTTTCGCATGCAGACTGATAGCCAGTTCAATTCCTGTATCCAGGATATTCTTAATCAGTTTGTCATTCAAGAAGGTAGGATATTGTCTAACATACATCACCCTTGCGAAACAATCATCAATTCTCATATGATCTTTTTCAAACTTCAGATAGTTTGGAGCTACAAAGTCCTTGGTGGATAATCCAGAAATAGCGATGTCTTCATAGTTAAAATCAATAAAACCTTCTCGCCTCAAGAGTTTTCGGAATATAAGAAGACGATCTAATCCCTCTAACTCCTTAAAGGAGATTCCTAAGCCACTGTATTGACTTTCAATAACGCTGGCTGTATCATCAAGGATTCTTCTAGCTTGATGATCCTGATCTGTTTGGGTTGTAATCGTCAGATATTTTTCTACCTTGAAGGTATTTTGTTCCTGAGAGAAACGATCATTGATCATCGCATTGTATTCTTTACGATAATCGTCATATCCATCTCCAACCAAATCATAGCGGATAGAAGATAAGCTGTTGCTTTCTACCCTACGATTCAGGATCAATAGCTGCATATCATTGTCAATATCCAGCGAATTAAAAATATCAGCGTTTGTTTCAATGATATCAATTCGCTCATCATCTGTTGCAGTGATATAGCTTGTATCACCTAGGCGATAGGTCTTTGAAAATTGATCATTTGTAATTTTCATGAGGCCATCAGGCATCAACCATTGATAATTAAGACTATTCTGTGTAGATGCCGTCATGGTACGTCTTAGACGTTTGGCCCGTTCCCGTTCTTCCTTAGAGAGTTTCGGGGTTTTCTTTCGGCCGAATAAATTCATTTCTTGTATATTCCTTTCTGTCATAATCTGTCTGATAAGAGCGTTCCTGCTTGGTTAACATGAAACGAACATTATCTTTAATTTTCTCATCGAAATAACACCCGAAAATAACAAAAGGCGCTAATAACAAAATATCAACGCCATAAAGGATTATATCAGGTGCCTTCAGCCAATAGAGGATGGTGGTGACAACTACTGTCAATGCGATACCAAATAGTAGCACTAACTGTCTCAGTGTCATATACCCTAAAACTGGCCTTTCGTAGCTATCTAAAGCCTTTAAAAATTCACTGCCTAAACGTGTCATTCTGTTCCTTTCTTCCAGTTATCTTTTCTAAAGAAAATAAATTCACTTCCACAGGCTAAAATAATACCACTTACAAGAGACAGCCAATGTGGTTGCAGAGCCCTACGGCACAAGTAATAGAAAAAGAGAGTCCTAAGTAAAAACAGTAGCCCCCAGACTACTGTTTTTAAAATAACTCTCCAAATATTTCCTAGCACTTGCTGATTTTTCTGTGAGTGCTTTTTAAACATTGCTCCTCCTAGTTCACCTGCATGATATTTTTGGCCATACGTTGGCTACCAAAGAGCATAATGATGTAAATGATTCCTTTAGCTATAGCAACTAAAGCACTTGTCCAGGCTCCAGTCTTATCAACTGTCAAGAGATCATTCGTGACAATGGCTGGGTAAAGCATGATAATAACCACTAGAATCAATCCCTGAAGGACAGCCGCAATATAGAGCTTAAAGAAGCCGAAGCAAATTGGACGTAGGCTATCCACCATGTAACAAGCGACAATAATTTTAGCGATTCCCTTATACGTGTAAAGCGTAAAGGAGCGCAACAAGATCAATAACTTAGTTGATATCTGACCAACAAAATCAACGACCCAATAAATAAACTGGAGCATAGCTTTAGCTATAGCATTGACTCCTTTTAAATCTGGTAACTCAGTTTCATACGGACTAATACTTGCGCTAGCCACCGCCTTAATTACAACGTTAAACAACCAAGACAAGGCATCGAAAATCGCATCCACATATAGGATAAAAAATAGGGCGATGGCATACTTGAGGATTTCTTCAATCCAAAGCTGAAAAGACAACTCCCCACCATTGCTTTTAAGTTGTTGGTGCCAATTCATGAGGTTGATCCCCATAAAAAGGAGAAGAAGCAAAATTGCTACCTTCTCCATCGAACCCGAAACTGTCTCCATCAGCTGATAGGCTGTCGCATTATAGTCTTTCAGACTCATGGTTAGTTGATCAAGTGTGGATTGGTTCATAAAACCACCTCCTTTTTCTTCCTCATACTAGCCAAGAGATTGAAGACCTGAAGCCAAAGCTGTAAAGAGAGCTTTTAAAACAGCACCAATAATTGCGCCCAATATGATACTCTGAAGTCCTTTATCCTTTTTATCATCTAATTCCCGTCTGATTCCGATTACTAAATCCCAGGCACCCCAAGCCGCCCAACCAATACCGATAATCCCACCGATATTTCCAATTTTGTTAATAAAATCTACAACTGCATCCATTATTTTTTTCTCGCTTTCTTTTTATAAAAAAGGTACTAAGAAAGATTCCTAGTACCTACTTTGTTTATTTAATACTATTTTTCATCCTCTGGACGAAAGGTTAGAGAGAGAGCTGTAATCACAGCTAAGACAACGATAATGGTCGTTTCCCACCAGTGATAAATTGGAACACCTTCAGGCATTATCCAATCTTTGAACCAATGTTCAACACTTGTTGGAGCACTACCTTCTTTTGTCAAAAATGCCCAGTAGCATATAACCAGAAAAGCCACAACAACCTTAAATACAACCCAACCAATTGCTGTCGCAATCAAGCTCTTAATCAGATTAAAGATAAAGAGGAGAAACATGAGTGGAGTCGCAACCATCAAAGCGGCAGCTCTCACAATCACACTCGGTAGATTCTTCATTCCTGACCAGATGGCTTTTCCTAGCCCACGTAGGCCTTTTTTCCACTTCTTCTCTTCTTCAGGTTTGGTGACTTCTGATTTTTTTTGAGTTGGAGTGTAGTATCTATATCCACTTCTAGTCACATGTGCATCCATTTTCGTGTCCTTTCTCATCTCTCTTCCCCCTCTTTTTTATGGCTTCATTATACCATAGATGAGGGGGAATTTCTAGATGTTCTATTTTTTATGTTTACGAAGCCCTGCTCCTGCAAGAGTTATCAATCCCAAAATCATTCCCCAAGTTGGAAGCATGCTTGCTGCGGTTCCTGTGTTTGGAAGTGATGGCTGCGGTTGTGGCTTGCCTGGTTCCTCAGGTTTTGGTGGTTCTGGAGTGTGGGTTGTTACCTTCGCAATCATTTCTTGTCCATTGACAATATTGACAAAAGTATTCTCAACTTCTCCAGCTGCAATTCGTTCTACTTCGATGTAGAAGTCCGCATCAAAAGTTCCTTTAACTCCTAGAGATTTTAGGAAATCTTGATTGATGACATAAGACCATCGGCCATCTTTGGCATCCCACTTAATAGTCACAAGTTTCTTGATAAACTCAGAATTGGTACCTTGGTTGAACTCAAAGGTAAAGGCATAAGTGCTACCTTTGGCAATCTTATCACCTGCTTTGATAAGCTTACCATCCTTAAGGATAACATCGTAAGGCAACGTTAGGTCTTTTTCTGCTGTGTATTCTGTACCCTTGATGACACCTTTCCAATTACCTGTATAACGGTCATGCTTCATATCAAGCTTATCCAAACCGTCATATTGGTACAACGTATGGTGTCTTTCTGGAACAGTTGCACCGTCAAGAAGGTACTGAATCAATTCACCCATTTGAACTTCTTTACCGTCAAGAACTTTCTGACCTGTTTTATCAAGCGCATGTTTTTCTGGGTGTTTTGGTTTAGGTGGTTCTGGTGTACGAGTAATAACCTTAGCGGTCATTTCTTGTTTATTGACAATATTGATGAAGGTATTCTCAATCTTATCACCAGTTTCAATACGCTCAACCTCGATGTAGAAGTCAGCATCAAAGGTACCTTTAACTCCTAGAGAGTTCAAGAAATCTTGATTGATAACATAAGACCATTGACCACCTTTGGCATCCCACTTAACAGTCACAAGTTTCTTGATGAACTCTGAATTGGTGCCTTGGTTGAACTCAAAGGTGAACGCATAAGAAGTGCCTTTGGCAATCTTATCACCTGCTTTGATAAGCTTACCATCCTTAAGGATAACAT
>CAUVMH010000017.1:0-28438 GCA_963552835.1 uncultured Streptococcus sp.
CTTTTGAGATTTTGAAGGAAAAATTGGCCAATGGTGCTCAAACATTAGGACTTGCGACAGGGAGCAGTCCGCTTGAGTTTTACAAGGAAATTGTGGAGAGTGACCTTGATTTTTCAAATCTAACCAGTGTAAACCTTGATGAGTATGTAGGACTTGACGGAGACAATCCTCAGTCTTACCGCCACTTTATGCAAGAACACTTATTCAACCAAAAACCATTTAAAGAAAGTTTCTTGCCTCGTGGGATTAAGGACAATGCTGAAGAAGAAGTTGAACGCTACAATCAAATTTTGGCTGACCATCCTGTTGATTTACAAATCTTGGGAATTGGTCGCAATGGACATATCGGATTTAATGAGCCAGGAACTGCCTTTGATAGCCAGACACACCTTGTAGACCTAGACCAGTCTACTATCGAAGCTAATGCTCGCTTCTTTGACAAAATTGAAGACGTTCCAACTCAAGCCATCTCAATGGGGATTAAAAACATCTTGGATGCCAAGTCAATTATTCTCTTTGCTTACGGTGAGTCGAAAGCAGAGGCCATTGCTGGCACAGTATCAGGCCCAGTGACTGAGAACCTCCCAGCAAGTAGCCTACAAAACCACCCTGATGTGACTATTATTGCGGATGCTGAAGCGCTCAGCTTGCTTGAAAAGTAAAATGACAAGAACCACTTGCTCTTTGGAGTGAGTGGCTTTTTACTTCAAATGTTCACTATCCTGCTAAAGTGGTATAATATAGCTATACGGGGAGGCTCGAACTTTGATTTATATAATCGGTTTTATTTGTTTTTTACTTTTAATGTTTCTGTTTAGTCGCTTAATTCAGCAATCAAAGAATCCTTCGGGCTTTCTAGGAAAACGAATGATGAAATTGTGGAATCGAGCCTATCTCCCCATGTTTGTATGGGCAATTCGTCATCTGGATAGGACATTTTACCCTGTAATCTTAGATGTAGGAGTTGGTAATGGTCGTTCAACCATCCTGCTGAAAGAAACTTTTCCGCAAAGTACCATGACTGGAATCGATATTTCAGATACTGCAATAGCTCAAGCTAAACAGATAGGGATGACTAATCTAAATTTTGAACGAAGAGACGTTAGGGAGACAGGCTTTTCTGATGAAAGTGTTGATTTAATCACAGCCTTTCAAACTCATTTTCATTGGCAGAATCTAGAGGATTCTTTTATGGAACTTCGAAGAATACTCAAATCAGACGGGATGCTCTTACTGGCTTGTGAATATAACAAGTTGTCTTACTTTTTACCAGAGGTCCAAAGTGAAGAAGCATTTAGACGATTTTTGTTATCAGTAGGCTTTGAGCTCGTAACTAGTCAAAGAAAGGGATCATGGATCCTTTATAAAATTGTTAAAAACTAATGGAGGTACAATCATGAAACAATTATTTTTATGTTCATACTTTGCTGGAGTCAAAAAGCTTTTTAGCGATTATGCAAAGGAAAAGAATCTAGAAAACAAGGTTTTATTTATTCCTACCGCTGGGAACAAAGAGGATTATACTGCCTATATCGATGAGGCTCAGCAAACATTCAAAGATTTAGGATTTGAGATAGAGGTTCTAGATATTGCTTCTTGTGATCGAGAAACTGCACAGGCAAAGATTTTCCAAAGCAAGATTCTTTATATCTCAGGTGGGAATACCTTTTATTTATTGCAAGAATTAAAGAAAAAGCAACTCTTACCTCTCATCAAAGAGCAAATAAGAGATGGGTTGGTCTATGTGGGAGAATCAGCAGGGGCTATCATTACAGCCAAGGATATTGACTACAATAAACTCATGGACGACAAGACGGTAGCGACAGAGTTATCTGATACAGCGGGATTGGATGAAGTGGATTTTTATATCCTTCCACATTATGGTGAGGAACCTTTTACTGATAGTAGTCAGAAGACCTTTGAAACCTATAAAAAGCAGCTTGAATTGCTACCACTTCATAACCACCAAGCAATTATCGTTAACGATGAGCAAATAGATATCTTGACAATAGAATAAAAGCGTGGTTGGGAGAACATTAATATTTTACCAATAGAACGATTAGCGGTTGATAATTCACTTAGTGGGAATCTGCCATGGATAGATTAATTTTATGAATTCAAGAAGGGAAAAGTTATGAAAATAAAAACGCTAGATAAAATAGGTGGGGTTATTTTCTTGTTTCTAACGATTGCTATCATTGTTGTTTTTTTATCAGATACGAGCTTTTTTGAGTGGGCATTTACTAGACACCAGAATACTCTGAGTTGGTATATTCGCCCTCTCTTTATTATTCCAATTGTAATGGGAGCTTATAAAAAATCCTACAGCCTGATTTTCTTTTCTATATTTTGCCTATTTACTAGTATGTTCTGGTTCCCAAAGCCGGAAATAGTTGATGTAAAAGTAATTGAGTTTTTGAATTTTGAGAAGACTTATTTTACGAGCGGATGGAGTATTGAAAAAGTTATCATTTTGGCAACAATTCTAGCATTTTTTACGGCTATTATATCCTTAACATGGAATAGACGTTGGTATGGATTATTAGCAACGGTAGTAATTGGAGCGTTTCTGAAGGTTGCCCATAGTCTTTTATTTAGTGGAGGAAGTGGCATATCAATTGTAAAACCAGCTGTTTTAGGATTGATTCTCTGCATCTTAGTGATTTATTTCATCTTCAAAAGAAGAAAGTAAAAATAATAAAAGTTTATGGTCGCTTTTCTCTTGACAATTATTCACTTTGTGTGTAAAATGGAATAGATCTTGAACTTGAAGGGAGTGAAAAAAATGTCTAAAACAGTAGTACGTAAGAATGAATCTCTTGACGATGCACTTCGTCGTTTCAAACGTGCGGTTACTAAAGCTGGTACTCTTCAAGAAACACGCAAACGTGAATTCTATGAAAAACCTTCTGTAAAACGTAAACGTAAATCAGAAGCAGCTCGTAAACGTAAAAAATTCTAATTTGAAATGAAAGGCTAGACTTGTCTAGCCTTTTTTCTTTCCAAATAAATACTGTAAATCCTGCAAAAAAAAGGAAACTTCCTACCACAATTTGATATAATAGTAGGGAGAACTCGATTGAAGGAGGAAATTATGTCGGTTTTAGTAAAAGAAGTCATTGAAAAGCTCAGATTAGACATTGTTTACGGTGAAGGCGATTTACTTGAAAAAGAAATCAATACTGCGGACATTTCTCGACCAGGTCTTGAAATGACAGGCTATTTTGATTACTATACTCCGGAGCGGCTTCAACTGTTGGGAATGAAGGAATGGTCTTATTTGGTCTCCATGTCTTCTCACAACCGTTATAAGGTGTTGACCAAGATGTTTCAACCAGAAACACCAGTGGTTATTGTTGCGCGTGGTTTAGTAGTTCCAGAAGAAATGTTGAAAGCTGCCAGGGAATGTAAGATTGCGATTTTAACCAGTCGAACAGCTACTAGTCGCCTATCAGGAGAATTATCTAGCTATTTGGATTCTCGTTTGGCAGAACGGACCAGTGTTCATGGTGTCTTGATGGACATCTATGGCATGGGTGTCTTGATCCAAGGAGATAGTGGTATCGGTAAGAGTGAAACTGGTCTGGAACTTGTGAAACGTGGACACCGTTTGGTGGCAGATGATCGTGTAGATATTTTTGCAAAAGACGAAATGACCCTTTGGGGAGAGCCAGCTGAAATTTTGAGGCATTTACTTGAGATTCGTGGAGTGGGGATTATTGATGTGATGAGTCTCTACGGAGCAAGTGCAGTTAAGGATTCTTCACAAGTTCAACTAGCAGTTTATTTGGAAAATTATGATACGCATAAGACCTTCGATCGCTTAGGAAATAATGCTGAAGAAATCGAGATTTCTGGCGTAGCCATTCCGCGTATCCGCATCCCTGTAAAAACAGGACGCAATATTTCTGTTGTTATTGAAGCGGCTGCCATGAACTACCGTGCTAAGGAAATGGGCTTTGATGCGACACGTTTATTTGAAGAACGCTTGACAAATCTGATCGCTCAAAATGAGGTGAAAAATGATTAATCCAGTCGCATTTGAAATCGGTCCTTTTTCTATTCGTTGGTATGCTCTGTGTATTGTGGCTGGTTTGATTTTGGCAGTCTACCTTGCCATGAAGGAAGCTCCTAAAAAGAAAATTCTGTCAGATGATATTTTGGATTTTATCCTGATTGCTTTTCCAGTCGCGATTTTAGGTGCTAGACTATACTACGTACTCTTTCGCTTAGATTATTATCTGCAAAATCCAGGTGAAATCATTGCCATCTGGAATGGAGGTTTGGCCATTTATGGAGGTTTGATAGCAGGGGCTATTGTTCTTTATATCTTTGCAGATAGAAAGCTGATCAATACTTGGGATTTCTTAGATATTGCAGCACCGAGCGTCATGATTGCCCAGAGTTTAGGACGCTGGGGGAACTTCTTTAACCAAGAAGCCTACGGTGCAGCGGTAGATAGTCTGGATTATTTGCCAGGCTTTATCCGCGACCAGATGTACATCGATGGTAGCTACCGTCAGCCGACCTTCTTATATGAGTCGGTTTGGAATCTGATTGGTTTTGCTTTAATCTTGATTTTTAGACGAAAATTAAAGGGAATCAGACGCGGTCATATCACTGCTTTCTACTTGATTTGGTATGGCTTTGGTCGTATGATTATCGAAGGAATGCGGACGGATAGTCTCATGTTCTTTGGACTGCGGGTGTCACAATGGTTATCAGTTGTCCTTATCGGACTTGGTATTTTTATCATACTTTATCAAAATCGAAAGAAAGCCCCTTTCTATCATACTGAGGAGGAAAAATAAATGTTAGAAGTTGCATATATACTTGTTGCGATTGCTTTGATTGTCTGTTTAGTCTATTTGACAATCACGATTCAAAAAGCAGGTCGTATGATTGATGAGACTGAGAAAACCATCAAAACGTTGAGCTCAGATGTGAACGTTACCTTGCATCAGACCAATGAATTGTTGGCTAAGGTCAATGTGTTAGCAGACGATATCAATGTCAAAGTTGCGACGATTGATCCACTCTTTACGGCGGTGGCGGACTTGTCTGAGTCAGTTTCTGACCTCAACCAACATGCACGTGTCTTAGGCAAAAAAGCTTCATCTGCTGGATCAAAAACACTTAAGACGGGTGCTGGATTATCTGCACTCCGTGTCGCAAGTAAATTTTTCAAAAAATAAAAAAGGAGAAATCTTATGGGAAAACTATCCTCTATCCTTTTAGGAACAGTTTCAGGTGCAGCTCTTGCTTTGTTTCTGACGAGTGACAAGGGCAAGCAAGTTTGTAGTCAAGCTCAGAATTTTCTAGATGATTTGAGAGAAGATCCAGAATATGCTAGAGAGCAGGTTTGTGAGAAACTAACCGAAGTGAAGGAACAGGCAACGGATTTTGTGCTGAAAACAAAGGAACAAGTAGAATCTGGTGAAATTACTTTTGACAGTGTCCTTGATCAAGCCAAAACATGTGCACGACAAGCTACAGAAACGTCAAAAGAAACCTTTAACAATCTCAAAGAGCAATGGCAAGAACAGTCAGCAACCCCAGATATCGTAGAAGACGAAGAAGAGATTATTATTGATATTACAGAAGAATAACACATCACCATCTCTGGATCTGGAGATGGCGATTTTTATCTGGAAACCAGTCTTTGTGGTATAATAAGTACTATGCAGAAAAAACCAACGTCCGCCTATGTGCATATCCCCTTTTGCACACAGATTTGTTATTATTGTGACTTTTCAAAAGTATTTATCAAGAATCAACCAGTAGATAGTTACCTGGAGCATCTGCTAGAAGAGTTTCGTTTTTATGATATCCAAAAGTTGCGAACCCTCTACATTGGAGGTGGGACGCCAACGGCTTTGTCAGCTCCGCAATTAGAAGTGCTCTTGGATGGCTTGACTAAAAATCTAGACTTGTCTGTCTTGGAAGAGTTGACAATTGAGGCCAATCCAGGCGACTTGGACGCGGATAAGATTGCGGTTTTGAAACAGTCGCCAGTCAATCGTGTCTCCTTAGGTGTGCAGACCTTTGATGACAAAATGCTGAAAAAGATTGGGCGTAGTCACTTGGAGAAGGATATTTATGAAAATATCGACCGCCTTAAATTGGCTGGTTTTGACAATATCTCCATCGACTTGATTTATGCATTGCCTGGTCAGACCATGGAACAAGTAAAGGACAATGTAGCTAAGGCTATCTCGCTTGATATTCCTCATATGAGTCTTTATAGCTTGATTTTGGAGAATCATACGGTCTTTATGAACCGCATGCGACGTGGGAAATTGCCCCTGCCCAAGGAAGAGTTAGAAGCTGAGATGTTTGAGTACATCATCGCAGAGCTGGAGCGAGCGGGTTTTGAGCATTATGAGATTTCCAATTTCTCAAAGCCTGGTTTTGAAAGTCGCCACAATCTCATGTACTGGGACAATGCTGAATATTATGGTATCGGTGCGGGTGCGTCAGGTTATGTGGATGGAGTTCGTTATAAAAACCACGGTCCTATCCGCCACTATCTCAATGCGGTAGAGGCAGGAAATGCTCGGATAACCGAAGAACACCTGAGTCAAAAGGAGCAGATGGAAGAAGAAATGTTCCTAGGACTCCGCAAGAAATCTGGGGTTTCCATGACACGATTTGAGGAAAAATTCGGACGGTCCTTTGATGGACTTTATGGCGAAATCATCAGAGACTTGGTTCAACAAGGTCTTATGCAGATCGACGGTGATCGTGTCCGAATGACAAAGAGGGGTTTCTTCTTGGGAGACACTGTAGCAGAACGATTTATTTTGGAGTAGAACAATGGGCTTAACTTATCAAATGAAAATGAAAATTCCTTTTGATATGGCGGACATGAACGGTCATATCAAACTTCCAGATGTGATTTTGCTGTCCCTGCAAGTATCAGGTATGCAGTCGATTGAGCTGGGAGTTAGCGACAAGGATATGTTAGAACGTTACAATCTGGTCTGGATTATTACAGACTATGCGATTGACGTGGTTCGCTTGCCTCGCTTTGCTGAGGAGATTACGATTGAAACAGAAGCATTGACTTACAATCGTCTTTTTTGCTACCGCCGTTTCACTATTTATGATGAAGCAGGTCAAGAAATCATTCGCATGGTAGCAACCTTTGTTCTCATGGACAGAGATAGTCGTAAAGTCCATGCTGTCGAACCGGAGATTGTTGCGCCTTATCAGTCTGAGTTTGATAAAAAACTCATCCGTGGGCCAAAGTATGCAAATCTAGAAAACCCGATCAGTAAAGACTACCATGTTCGTTTTTACGACTTGGATATGAATGGTCATGTTAATAATAGCAAATATCTGGATTGGATTTTTGAGGTCATGGGAGCAGACTTTTTGACCAAGTATATTCCAAAGAAAATCAATCTCAAATATGTCAAAGAAGTGCGACCAGGTGGTATGATTGCTTCAGCTTATGAACTCAAGGGACTAGAAAGCAAGCATGAGATTATCAGTGATGGCGAGATTAATGCCCAAGCTATGATTACTTGGCAAGAAATTGAAGGCAATTAGAAAGGGCGATATGGCTTATAAAGGTTATTTAATTGATTTAGACGGAACCATTTACAAGGGGAAAGACCGAATTCCGGCAGGAGAGGCTTTTGTCCATGAGTTGCAAAAGCGAGAAATTCCTTATCTCTTTGTAACCAACAATACAACTCGTACTCCTGAGAGCGTTCAAGAGATGTTGGCTCAGAATTTTAATATCAACACGCCTCTATCAACTGTCTACACGGCAACTTTGGCAACCATCGACTATATGAATGACTTGGGACTGGAAAAGACAGTCTATGTCATCGGAGAAGCAGGACTCAAGGATGCCATTCAGGCAGCTGGTTATGTCGAAGACAAGGAAAATCCTGCCTATGTGGTAGTTGGACTGGACTGGCAAGTCGATTATGAAAAATTTGCTACGGCGACCCTAGCTATCCAAAAGGGTGCCCACTTTATCGGAACCAATCCTGACCTCAACATTCCAACAGAGCGTGGTCTCTTGCCAGGTGCTGGTTCACTGGTGACACTTCTTGAAGCAGCAACGCGGGTCAAACCAGTCTATATCGGAAAACCGAATGCCATCATCATGGACAAGGCAGTTCAGCACTTGGGCTTGGATCGAGAAGAATTGCTAATGGTTGGGGACAATTACCTGACAGATATCCGAGCAGGGATTGACAATGGTATTCCAACGCTCTTGGTGACGACAGGTTTTACCAAGGAAGAAGAAGTGGCTGACCTGCCAATTGCACCAACTCATGTAGTTTCTAGCCTTGCGGAGTGGAATTTTGATGGAAACTAAACTAACCTTTTGGGGAAGTATGCTCTTTCTCCTCTCCCTGTCTATTCTCTTAACCATTTATCTGGCTTGGATTTTCTATCCCATGGAGATTCAGTGGCTGAACTTAGCGAATCGAGTCTATCTAAAGCCTGAAACCATTCAGTACAATTTTCATATCTTGATGAATTACCTGACCAATCCCTTTAGTCAGGTCTTAGAGATGCCAGATTTTCGTTCATCAGCTGCAGGTCTACACCACTTTGCGGTGGTGAAGAATCTCTTTCACCTAGTTCAGCTAGTTGCCCTAGTGACACTTCCAAGTTTCTATTTCTTTGTTAGAAAGATTGTGAAAAAAGGCTTTTTGCCCCTATATCGTAAAAGTATCTTGACTTTAGTGCTATTGCCTCTCGTCATTGGCTTTGTAGGAGTGTTGATTGGTTTTGAGCAATTCTTTACTCTTTTCCATCAGATTCTCTTTGTGGGAGACAATACCTGGCTTTTTGATCCAGCAAAGGATCCCGTTATTTGGATTTTGCCAGAGACTTTCTTTCTCCATGCCTTTGTACTTTTCTTTGTTTTGTATGAAGGAATGTTTGGTTTCCTTCTTGCTAAAGCTTCAAGGAAATAGTGGAAAAAATTCTGTATTTTTAATAAAAAACGAGAGAAGTTGCTCTACTCCCTATTTATTGTTAGGTTATCCTAAAGATAAACTTGCAAAGCGGGAGATTTTTGCAGAAAACAGTCTATTTTCTATGAAAAAATAGGCTTTTTTTCTAAAAATACCTAGTCAAGCGCTTTATTTTTTTGTATAATAGAAATAGCAAGTATAGATAAAAGAAGAGAAAAGCATGATTACACTATTTTTATCACCGAGTTGTACATCATGTCGTAAGGCAAAGGCTTGGTTAGAGACGCATAAAGTGCCTTTTCAAGAGCATAATATTATGACTAGTCCTTTAACAAGAAAAGAATTACAACATATTCTTTCCTTGACCGAAAATGGTACTGATGACATCATTTCAACTCGTTCAAAAATCTTTCAAAAATTAGATATTGATGTAGAGAGTATCTCGGTATCGGAGTTGCTTCAGATGATTGAGCAATATCCTAGTCTTTTGCGTCGCCCAATTATTACAGATACCAAACGCATGCAAATCGGTTTTAATGAAGATGAGATTCGTGCTTTTCTCCCTCGTAGTTACCGTAAACAAGAACTAAAAGAAGCAACATTGAGAGCTGGTATTGGATAGATGAACAAACAGTATAGTTACCCACTAGATTTGTCGTGGAGCACTGAAGAACTTGCTTCAGTGCTTTCTTTTTTTAATGATGTTGAAGCTGCTTATGAAGATAAGGTAGAAGCAAAAAAACTGCTAGATTCCTACAAGGAATTTAAGTCTGTCGTTCCGAGCAAAAGTGAAGAAAAGCGCCTAGGTCGCGAATTTGAGACGGCTAGCGGTTATTCCTTCTATCATGCGGTTCAATTAGCAAAAGAAAAAAGAGAAGGGAAGATTTCTCTTGGAAACTAAATTTGAATTTGCCAAACAGATTGTGCAGGAAGCTGCTGACTATATTTTGGCTCACATGAAAGAAGATTTGCAGGTTGAGTGCAAGTCTTCACCTACTGACTTAGTGACACGTTTGGACAAGGAGGTCCAGGAACTCTTGGTTGATCGGATCAAGTCCTCCTATCCTGAGGACTTGATTTGCGCGGAAGAGGGCTGTTTGCGTGCTGCGGTCGATCAAGGTTCTGTTTGGGTGATTGATCCCATTGACGGTACCAATAACTTTGTCGCTCAGCAGGAAGATTTTGCCGTGATGTTGGCTTATTTTGAGAATGGTGTGGGCAAATTTGGCATCATCTATGATGTTATGAAAGGTGATTGTTACCATGGTGGTGGTGCCTTTCCTCCTTGTCGCAATAATGAGCCCTTACCGCCTTTTAAAAAGAAGCTCCTCAGAGAATTCCTGGTTGCTGGTAACTCAGGTATGTTTGAAAGCAATGAGTGGGGCCTGGCGGATTTGGGGCGAGCAGCGTTGGGAGTCCGTGTCTACGGCAGTGCGGCCATTAGTTTTGCCAAGGTCTTATCGGGTCGTCTTCTGACTTATATTACCTACCTGCAGCCATGGGATTACGCTGCGGCCAGTATCTTAGGGGAAAGTCTGGGTTATCGTCTTCTTACAGTATCAGGTGAGCCCGCTGATTTTAAAACGCGTCAGCCTGTCATGATGGTGCCAATCGAGATGCAAGAAGTGATTCAGTCTTATATCTACGAAAGGAAAGAGAACTAAATGCAATTTCCAGAAGGATTTGTTGAAAAATATGAAGCGATACTAGAAGATGAGGCAAGAGACTTTCTTGCCTCTTTTAAGCGGGAAGCGGTTTCGGCTTTTCGAGTCAATCCCTTAAAAGAAAGTCAATTGTCGTTTGCGGATGCTATTCCCAATACACCTTGGGGGTATTATGGTAAAGTTTCTGGGAAATCTCCAGAGCACGCGACAGGTCTTGTTTATTCGCAAGAGCCTGCAGCCCAAATGGTGGCCCAGGTGGCTCAACCAAGTCCTGGCATGAAGGTCTTGGACTTGGCGGCAGCACCAGGTGGAAAATCCACTCAACTAGCCGCTTATCTGGCTAATCAAGGAGTCCTTGTCTCCAACGAAATTTCAAGTAAGCGTGCTAAGATTTTAGTAGAAAATATGGAGCGATTTGGAGCGACAAACGTTGTCGTGACCAATGAATCTGCTGACCGCTTGGCCAAGGTTTTTAAAGGTTACTTTGATGTGATTGTCCTTGATGCACCTTGCTCGGGTGAAGGGATGTTTCGTAAGCAGCCAGAGGCCATGGATTATTGGAGCATCGATTATCCGAGCCAATGTGCTAGTCTCCAAAGGGAAATTTTAGAAGATGCAGTGACCATGCTTGCAGAAGGTGGTCGTTTGGTCTATTCGACCTGTACTTGGGCACCTGAGGAAAATGAAGAAATCGTCCACTGGTTACTTGATACTTATGAATTTGAATTGCTTCCAGTCGAGCATGTGAACGGTATGGTGGCAGGAATTGGACTTCCTGAAACGGCGCGAATGTACCCTCACCATTTTAAGGGAGAAGGTCAGTTTGTTGCCCATTTGCAGTTTAAGGGAGAAAATCCAGCACCTAAATTCAAAGCCAGCAAGAGCAATCTCAGTCGTGAACAGCTGGCCTTGTGGCATGATTTTGCCCAAAAACACTTGCGGGTCAATCTAACTGGTATCTTGCAGACTTTTGGAGATCAGCTCTATCTCTTGCCAGAGATGCTACCTGATCTAGGGAAGCTCAAAATTGCCCGAAATGGGTTCCATCTGGGGACGTTTAAGAAGAAACGCTTCGAACCAAGCTTTGCTCTGGGATTAGCC
The DNA here is from genome assembly GCA_963552835.1 of uncultured Streptococcus sp. GTDB lineage: Bacteria > Bacillota > Bacilli > Lactobacillales > Streptococcaceae > Streptococcus. The sequence continues at coordinate 11,711 of CAUVMH010000017.1, forward strand.
TTGAAACCAAGTCAAGTAAAACAAAGGGTCGAAATCAATGATGAGGATTTTGTAAAATATGTGGCTGGTGAGACTGTTCAATTGTCTGAACCTCGACCAAATGGCTGGTACCAAGTTGTGGTTCAAGGAAACGGATTAGGCTTTGCCAAGGAAACGGGAAATGTTTTGAAAAATTATTATCCAAAAGGGCTCAGATTCAGGTGAAAAAGCTAGTCAAAGAGCCTACTCTATGTTATAGTGGAATTATGAGTTTTTTCTGATAGTCTTTTATTATTACTTATATTATACGATGGAATTGTCCGCCCCTAAGAATGTCTAAAAAATAAAGCGGGACAATCATTGATGATAATTGGATGATCAGGACAAACGGAAGAAATCAGAACATTCATCATTATGTTCAAGGAGAAAAACAGTGAAAAAAAGAAAAAAGCTCGTCATGTCTCTTGCAGCTCTTTTGATGGCAGGTTCTCTAGCAGGATGTGCTAGCTGGATTGATCGTGGAGAATCCATGACAGCCGTTGGTTCAACTGCTCTTCAGCCTCTTGTCGAAGCGGCAGCAGATGAATTTGGTTCTAGAAACATCGGAAAAACAGTCAATGTTCAAGGTGGTGGATCGGGTACAGGACTTTCCCAAGTCCAGTCTGGAGCAGTAGACATCGGGAACTCTGACGTCTTTGCAGAGGAAAAAGATGGAATCGATGCTTCAGCTCTAGTAGATCACAAGGTTGCAGTGGCAGGTCTTGCAGTGATTGTAAACAAGGAAGTGGGTGTTGAAAATCTCACAACCGAGCAACTTCGCAAAATCTTTACAGGTGAAGTGACCAACTGGAAAGAAGTTGGTGGCAAAGACCTGGCCATTTCAATCATCAACCGAGCAGCAAGTTCTGGTTCACGAGCGACGTTTGATACGGTGGTTATGAATGGCCAATCTGCTATGCAGAGCCAAGAGCAGGATTCTAACGGGATGGTCAAGTCGATTGTATCCCAAACACCTGGAGCCATTTCTTACCTGGCTTTTGCCTATGTAGATGACTCAGTGAAAAGTATGAAACTGAATGGGTACGAGCCTACGTCTGAAAATGTAACGACCAACAACTGGCCTTTGTGGTCTTATGAACATATGTACACACTTGGTCAGCCAAATGAGTTAGCTGCTGAATTCCTGAACTTCGTCCTCTCAGATGAAGCCCAAAATGGAATTGTTAAGGGCATGGGCTATATCTCTATCAATGAAATGAAAGTCCAAAAGGATGCTTCAGGTACCGTTACAGCAGTAGAAGGAGGTCAATAATGAATCAAGAAGAACTATCTAAAAAATTACTCTCTCCTTCAAAGAACTCTCGCCTTGAGAAGTTTGGTAAAGGTTTGACCTTTACTTGCCTTTCTTTGATTGTTATCATTGTGGCGATGATTTTGATTTTTGTAGCCCAAAAAGGCTTGTCGACCTTCTTTATAAATGGAGTGAACATCTTTGATTTCCTCTTTGGACAAACTTGGAATCCTTCAGGGAAACAATTTGGTGCCCTTCCGATGATTTTGGGTTCCTTTATTGTGACGATTTTATCAGCTCTCATCGCAACACCCTTTGCTATCGGAGCTGCAGTCTTTATGACTGAAGTATCACCAAAGGGTGCAAAAATCTTGCAACCGGCCATTGAACTTCTCGTTGGTATTCCTTCAGTCGTCTATGGATTTATCGGTTTGCAAGTTGTGGTGCCTTTTGTTCGTAGCATCTTTGGTGGAACTGGTTTTGGGATCTTGTCAGGTATTTTCGTTCTCTTTGTCATGATCCTACCAACTGTAACCTTTATGACAACAGACAGCTTGCGTGCTGTTCCTCGGCATTACCGTGAAGCTAGTTTAGCTATGGGAGCCACTCGTTGGCAAACCATCTGGCGTGTGACCTTGAAAGCAGCACGTTCAGGTATTTTCACTGCAGTGGTCTTTGGGATGGCGCGTGCCTTCGGTGAAGCCCTTGCTATTCAGATGGTTGTCGGAAACTCAGCAGTTATCCCAACCTCGCTAACAACACCTGCTGCGACTTTGACTTCTGTTTTGACTATGGGTATCGGAAATACCGTCATGGGAACAGTTGATAATAACGTACTCTGGTCACTGGCCTTAGTCTTGCTCTTGATGAGTTTGGCCTTTAACAGTGTGATTAAGTTGATTACGAAAGAAAGAGGAAAGAAAAACTATGCACGCTAAGAAATTAGATAAACTTGCAACAGCTGTCCTCTATACCATCGCTGGTATCATTGTTGCCATCTTGGCATCCTTGATTCTCTATATCTTGGTAAGAGGGTTACCGCACATCTCTTGGTCTTTCTTGACTGGAAAATCATCCTCTTATCAAGCAGGTGGGGGTATCGGGATTCAGCTCTACAATTCCTTCTTCCTTTTAGTCATTACCTTGGTTATTTCTGTTCCTTTATCCATGGGAGCTGGTGTATTCCTCGCTGAGTATGCCAAAAAAGGGCCTGTGACCAATTTTATTCGTACCTGTATTGAGATTTTGTCTTCTCTACCATCAGTCGTTGTGGGTCTCTTTGGTTACTTGATTTTTGTAGTCCAGTTTGAGTATGGATTTTCAATCATTTCAGGTGCCTTGGCCTTGACGGTCTTTAACCTCCCTCAGATGACTCGAAATGTTGAGGACAGTTTAAAACACGTTCACCATACACAACGTGAGGCTGGCTTAGCTCTTGGAATTTCTCGTTGGGAGACTGTGGTCCATGTCGTCATTCCAGAAGCCCTTCCAGGTATCGTAACGGGTGTTGTCTTGGCCTCTGGCCGTATCTTTGGTGAGGCCGCCGCTCTTATCTATACGGCAGGACAATCCGCTCCAGCCCTTGACTGGTCTAACTGGAATATCCTCAGTGTTACCAGCCCCATCTCAATCTTCCGTCAAGCAGAAACCTTGGCTGTCCACATTTGGAAGGTCAACAGTGAAGGAACCATTCCTGATGCTACCATTGTATCTGCTGGTTCTGCCGCTGTGCTCCTCATCTTTATCTTGATTTTTAACTTTGGAGCACGCAAACTCGGAAGCTATCTACACAAGAAATTAACCGCTGCCTAAAGGAGAAGCCATGTCAAAATATAACTGGGATGAAAAGCATATCATCACCTTCCCTGAAGAAAAAGTGGCCCTCTCTACCAAGGATTTACATGTTTACTACGGTAAAAATGAATCCATCAAGGGCATCGATATGCAATTTGAAAGAAATAAAATAACGGCCTTGATTGGTCCTTCCGGATCTGGGAAATCTACCTACCTTCGCAGTCTCAATCGGATGAATGATACCATTGATATTGCCAAGGTAACAGGTCAAATCCTCTACCAAGGGATTGACGTTAATCGTCCAGAAATCAATGTCTATGAGATGCGCAAGCATATCGGAATGGTCTTCCAACGTCCAAATCCATTTGCCAAGTCTATTTACCGCAACATTACTTTTGCTCATGAACGTGCAGGTGTTAAGGACAAGAAAGTACTTGATGAAATTGTAGAAACCTCTCTGAGACAGGCTGCCCTTTGGGATCAGGTCAAAGACGACCTCCACAAATCAGCCTTGATGCTCTCTGGAGGTCAGCAACAACGTCTCTGTATCGCTCGCGCCATCTCTGTCAAGCCGGACATCCTCTTGATGGATGAGCCTGCTTCAGCCTTGGATCCGATTGCGACAGCCCAGCTGGAAGAGACTATGTTGGAATTGAAGAAAGACTTTACCATCATCATCGTTACCCACAGTATGCAACAGGCTGCGCGTGCAAGTGACTACACAGGATTTTTCTACTTGGGCGATTTGATCGAGTATGATAAGACATCCAATATTTTCCAAAATGCGAAACTACAGTCTACCAATGACTACGTAACGGGACACTTTGGTTAGAAAGGAAGCAGTATGACAGAACCGATTTTGCAGGTTAAAGACCTGTCCGTTTATTACAATAAAAAGAAGGCTTTGAATAGTGTTTCCCTTTCTTTCCAACCTAAGGAAATAACAGCCTTGATTGGTCCTTCTGGATCAGGAAAGTCCACCCTGCTCAAAGCCATCAACCGCATGGGCGATCTAAATCCTGAGGTGACAACAACTGGAACAGTGATTTATAATGGCCACAATATCTACAGTCCACGTACCGATACGGTTGAATTGCGTAAGGAAATCGGTATGGTCTTTCAACAGCCCAATCCTTTCCCTATGTCTATTTATGAAAATGTTGTCTACGGCCTACGTATCAATGGAGTCAGGGATAAACATGTTTTGGATGAAGCGGTGGAAAAGGCCTTGCAACGCGCTTCTATTTGGGATGAGGTCAAGGATCGCTTGCATGATTCAGCCATTGGTCTCTCAGGTGGACAACAACAACGTGTTTGTGTTGCTCGTGTCTTAGCAACCAGTCCCAAGATTATTCTCTTGGATGAACCAACTTCAGCTTTGGATCCTATCTCGGCTGGTAAGATTGAGGAAACCTTGTATGGTCTGAAAGATAAATACACCATGCTCTTGGTAACGCGTTCGATGCAACAGGCCTCTCGTATCTCTGATAAAACAGGATTTTTCCTAGATGGGGATTTGATCGAGTTTAACGATACTAAGAAAATGTTCCTAGACCCACAAAACAAGGAAACAGAAGATTATATTACAGGAAAATTTGGATAAGGAGTTGAATGATGTTACGATCTCAATTTGAAGAAGATTTGGAGAAATTGCACAACCAGTTCTATGCCATGGGACAAGAAGTGCTCTCACAAATCAATCGTACAGTGCGCGCCTTTGTTACGCACGACCGTGATTTGGCAAAAGAAGTCATTGAGGACGATGCAGAAGTAAATGAATACGAAGTGAAGTTGGAAAAGAAATCATTTGAAATGATTGCTCTTCAACAGCCTGTTTCACAAGACCTTCGTACTGTCTTGACAGTTCTCAAGGCCGTATCCGATTTGGAACGCATGGGAGATCACGCGGTGTCAATTGCGAAAGCAACTATTCGCATGAAGGGAGAGCAACGTATCCCCGCCGTTGAAGAAGAAATCAAAAAGATGGGACGCGACGTGAAAGACTTTGTCGAAGCAGCTCTAGATCTTTATCTGAACGGTTCTGTGGATCAAGCATATGAAGTAGCGGCGATGGACGAAAAAATCAACCATTACTTTGATAGCATCCGTGATTTAGCTACAGAGGAAATCAAGAAAAATCCTGAAGCCATTGTTACAGGCCGTGATTACTTCCAGGTCATTTCCTTCTTGGAACGTATCGGAGACTACGCTAAAAATATCTGTGAATGGGTTGTTTACTTTGAAACAGGGAAGATTGTCGAACTATAAGAAACGGTTTAAATATACAGAATAAAAGGCTGATTGTGATAAATCAGTCTTCTTTTTATGAAAAGAATTGTTTTGCAGTCAAAATCTCTAAAAGGGTTGACAACTATTTTTAAAAGAGTTATAATTATTCAGAAATAATAGAAAGGTCGTTTATTTATGAAATTTAAGAAATGGATATTAGTTGTGTGTAGCATGCTGACCAGCATGGTTTTGGTAGCTTGCCAGTCAGGAACGGATAATTCCCAGTCAGCTGTGGACGCTATTAAACAAAAAGGAAAGCTAGTCGTTGCGACCAGCCCAGACTATGCACCTTTTGAATTCCAATCCTTGGTAGATGGTAAAAACCAAGTGGTTGGAGCAGATATTGATATGGCTCAAGCGATTGCGGATGAGCTTGGGGTTAAACTTGAAATCTCTAGCATGAGTTTTGACAATGTTTTGACCAGCCTTCAAACTGGAAAGGCTGACTTAGCCATTGCAGGAATTAGTGCTACAGATGAGAGAAAGGAAGTCTTTGACTTTTCAATCCCTTACTATGAAAACAAGATGAGTTTCTTGGTTAGAAAAGCCGATTTAGACAAGTACAAGGATCTTTCAAGCCTCGCAAGTGCGAATATCGCAGCTCAAAAGGGAACCGTTCCAGAAACTATGGTGAAGGAACAATTGCCAAATGCCCAGTTGACATCCTTGACCAATATGGGGGAAGCAGTTAATGAATTGCAGGCTGGAAAAGTGGATGCTGTTCATATGGATGAACCAGTTGCTCTTAGCTACGCAGGTAAAAACTCAGATCTTGCCGTTGCGACAGCCACTTTGACGATGAAAGATGGCGAAGCCAATGCTGTTGCTATTAAGAAGAATCAATCAGACTTGAAAGCAGTAGTCGATAAGGTTATCCAAAAACTGAAAGATGACGGAACCTATCAAACTTATCTTGAAAAAGCAGCGAAACTAACAGAAGTTGAACAATAAGAAAAAGCAGAGTTGGACTTTAATCCAATTCTGCTTTTATGTATTCTAATAACTCTTCTAGATTTTCGAGAGAGACTTTGGCAAACTGATAAGGACAGGCGTCCAAATAAGCCTTCTCAAAAAAGTCTAGTTTGAGTGAGCTGTGTTTTAAACTGGTGATTTTAGGATAGTCTCTCAAATCAAGCAAAAGACCATCATGTAGAGGATAGTAAGGCAAGGGACAGGTGCTTTTTTCAAGTAGCTCCTTCATCCGAGTCTGATAGTTCTCTTGAAGGGTAAGACGGGCCAATCGATTTTTTTCAAATAACTGACTATCAATATAAAGAGAGAGTGCTTTTTGCATGATGAGATTGCTGTCATAGTCCAGGATATTTTTGTAGGAAACAAAAGCCTCTTTTAGGGCATTTGGGAGAATGAGAGCGGTGATACGAAGGGCTGGAAAGAGGCTGGTTGAGAAGGACTTGATATAAATGACCCGATCCTCAGTGTCCAGATAGTGGAAGGTCTGCCCTTTTTTAGGGTCTAAATCCCCTAGATAGTCATCCTCTACGATGTAAACACCATACTGATTTGCTAGATCCAGAATAGCCCTTTTTTCCTGATCAGAATAGGAATGACCTAGGGGATAGTGAAAGCGAGGAATGGTGTAGAAAAACTTGATTTTCCCAGATTTGAACTGTTCTTCCAGTTCTTCAAGGTCAATGCCATCAATACGGCGTTCAATGGTCTGGTAGGCCAATCCCTGAGCGACCAAGAGGCGGTTCATTCGGTGATAGGTCGGTTGTTCGACCAAAATCTCCGCTCCCTCGCTCGGAAAGTTGATCTGAGAAAGGATAAAGAGAGCTTGCTGGGTGCCAGAAGTCAGAACCAGTTGGTCGGGTTTGCAGTAGAGGGCTTGGTTGAAAAGAAGTTGATGGACAGATTGTCTCAGTTCCTCAAGGCCTTCTTGGTTGTCATAATAGTTGAAGAGGTAGTTTTCTCGGCCTATCAGGGTTTCATTGACACAGAGTCGGAAGTCATCATAGGCACTAGCGTGTTCGTCAGTGACTTCGATTTTCAAGTCTTGGTGCTGTCCTTGTTCCAGAACATAGTAGCCACTTTGGGGTTTGGCATAGAGGTATTGTTCATGGCGTAATTCCAGCAGGGCTCGTTGGATAGTGTCCTTGCTACAGTGGAAGTCTTGGCTCAGTTGACGGATAGAGGGAAGCCGGCTACCTGTTGGGAATTTTCCTGATTCGATACCCTTTTTTAGAAAGGAAACGACTGCTTGGTATTTACTTTCTTTCTTCATTCCAGACCTCCGTTGATTTTGTTACATTGTACCTTTTTTTTGCCTCCTTTGCAATGGGAAAAGCATTTCTCCCTTTCACAACTAGGAGCAAATGTGGTATACTTAGAAAGTATGATGATTCATTGAATAAAAGATAAGAAAGAGAATGGATAGAAAAGTGCAGGAACCGGTAAAATTATTTCAATACAATACTTTAGGTGCCCTAATGGCAGGTCTCTATGGTGGAACCATGACAGTGGGAGAGTTGCTGGAACATGGTGACCTCGGCTTGGGGACATTGGATTCGATTGATGGGGAGTTGATTGTCCTTGATGGTAAGGCATATCAAGCCAAGGGATCTGGTAAAACGCCTGAAATCGTCGAGGTGGCAGCGGATGCTCTTATTCCCTATGCAGCAGTGGTTCCTCATCAGGCAGAAGTGATTTTTCGTCAGCGCTTTGAGATGACAGATAAGGAATTGGAAAAAAGAATTGAGTCCTATTATGATGGGGAAAATCTTTTTCGTTCCATCAAGATTCATGGTGAATTTTCACAAATGCACGTACGGATGATTCCCAAATCCACACCTGATACTAAGTTTGCTGATGTAGCGACTCACCAACCTGAATATAGCCGTGAAAATGTATCGGGAACTATTGTTGGATTTTGGACACCGGAGATTTTCCATGGGGTGAGTGTTGCAGGCTACCATTTGCATTTTATCTCAGATGATTTGACCTTTGGTGGGCATGTGATGGACTTTGTTATCAAAGAAGGAATGATTGAGGTTGGGGCAGTCGACCAGTTGGACCAACGTTTTCCAGTCCAAGATCGCCAGTATTTATTTGCCAAATTTAACGTTGACGAGATGAAGAAAGATATTGATAAGTCAGAATAGGAGAAAAAAATGACAGTACATATTATCCTTACCATGATCGCTTTAGTTCTCATTCTAGTATGTGGGACTTGGTATGCCAAAAAACGGTTTAAAATCTCTCTTGCAGTGATGGGCTTGGGGGCAATCGCATTTTTTGTTTCTTCTCAAGTGTTAGAGAAGATGGTTCACCTTCTGATACTCCATCCGCAAAAAGATGGAACCATTCCGCTTATGCAGGAGCAGCCTTTCTTATATGTGCTTTATGGAATCGCCATGGCGGCCCTCTTTGAGGAAACAGCTCGTCTTGTCTTTTTTAAATGGTTGGAGAAAAAGAGAAAGCTAGAAGATCGAGATGCTTTGGCCTATGGTTTGGGACATGGGGGCTTGGAAATGCTCTATCTCGGAATGGGAAGCTTGATCAGTCTTTTGATTCTCTTTTCACTCATCCAGTCTTCAAATACTGATGTAGCCAATCTTCTTCCAAAGTCTACACTCGAAACGGTTCAGTCTCTTTCTGTATGGCAGGTTTATTTACTAGGAGTTGAGCGTGTACTTGCCCTAGTTCTCCAAATTGGTCTTTCCATCTGGGTCTATCAAAGTGTCCGTCAAAAGAAATGGATCTACCTCCTTGCTGCCTATGGTTTGCATGCCTTGTTTGACTTGGCTCCAGCCTTATCTCAAGTGGGATGGATTGCAAATCCGCTTCTAGTTGAGTTTGTTCTTCTCGTAGAACTTTTAGTCTTTATCTGGCTGACAAAATTTACATTTTGGAAAAAATCATAAAAAGAGGGATGACCTCTTTTTTTATGTAAAGATTGGATACAGAAATTTCCAGTCGTCAAAAATCTTTAAAAATGGTATAATGAAATCACTTTACAAAAGGATGAGAGATATGACATTAGTAACTAGAATACAAGAACAATTAGAAGGAATTGATATTCGTTTTAAGGAACCCTTGAAGCTCTATACCTACACTAAGGTAGGGGGACGAGCGGATTATCTGGTTTTACCACGCAATCGCTATGAGATGGCGCGTGTCGTTCAATTTGCCAATCAAGAGAGTATTCCTTGGATGGTGCTAGGGAATGCCAGCAATATCATCGTTCGTGACGGTGGAATTCGTGGATTTGTCATCTTGTGTGACAAGCTCAATAACGTTTCAGTTGATGGTTATACCATTGAAGCGGAAGCTGGGGCCAACTTGATTGAAACGACACGTATTGCCCTTCGTCATAGTTTGACTGGTTTCGAGTTTGCCTGTGGCATTCCAGGGAGCGTCGGTGGAGCAGTCTTTATGAATGCGGGTGCCTATGGAGGAGAGATTGCTCATATCTTGCAGTCTTGTCAAGTTTTGACCAAGGAAGGGGAAATCGAGACCTTATCTGCCACGGAATTGGCATTTGGTTACCGTCATTCAGCTGTTCAAGATTCTGGAGCAGTTGTTTTGTCAGCTAAATTTGCCCTATCTCCTGGAAATCATCAGGTTATCAAGCAAGAAATGGACCGCTTGACGCACCTACGTGAACTCAAACAACCATTAGAATACCCATCTTGTGGTTCTGTCTTTAAGCGACCAGTGGGGCATTTTGCAGGTCAGTTGATTTCAGAGGCTGGCTTGAAAGGCTATCGTATCGGTGGTGTGGAAGTATCAGAAAAGCATGCCGGTTTTATGATCAATGTTGCTGACGGAACAGCCAAAGACTACGAGGACTTGATCCAATCTGTTATCGAAAAAGTCAAGGAACACTCAGGTGTCACTCTTGAAAGAGAAGTCCGAATCTTGGGTGAGAAGGAATAAGGTTGGGGTAGAAAAGTTGCTGCTATAACCATTGTAAAGGGGGTGAAAGCCTATCGTGAGTGAAGATGTATGTAGGCAGTTCAATCTCCTACACGAGGTAGTAGCGGCCTGACAGAGCCCTGATCTGTTAATTTATGAAAAAGAAGGAATTTATGACAATTGAAAAAACCAATTATTGAATTCAAAAACGTCTCTAAAGTTTTTGAAGACAGCAACACCAAGGTTCTCAAAGACATCAACTTTGAGTTGGAAGAAGGGAAATTTTACACTCTTTTGGGCGCATCTGGTTCAGGAAAATCAACCATTCTAAATATCATTGCAGGTTTACTGGATGCGACGACAGGGGATATTTTACTGGATGGGGTGCGGATCAACGATATCCCAACTAATAAACGAGATGTCCATACGGTCTTCCAATCCTATGCCTTGTTTCCACATATGAATGTGTTTGAAAATGTTGCCTTTCCACTCCGCTTGCGTAAGATCGACAAGAAAGAAATCGAGCAGCGTGTAGCGGAAGTTCTCAAGATGGTTCAGTTGGAAGGTTACGAGAAGCGTTCCATTCGTAAACTCTCTGGAGGACAACGCCAGCGTGTGGCCATTGCCCGTGCCATCATCAACCAACCCCGTGTGGTCTTGTTGGATGAACCTCTGTCAGCTCTGGATTTGAAATTGCGAACAGACATGCAGTACGAACTGCGTGAACTGCAACAACGATTGGGGATTACCTTTGTCTTTGTCACTCACGATCAGGAAGAAGCTCTTGCTATGAGTGACTGGATTTTCGTTATGAATGATGGCGAGATTGTCCAGTCTGGAACACCTGTGGACATCTATGATGAGCCGATCAACCACTTTGTTGCCACCTTTATCGGTGAGTCCAACATCTTGCCAGGAACCATGATTGAAGACTACTTGGTTGAGTTTAACGGCAAACGCTTTGAAGCGGTCGATGGGGGGATGAAGCCAAATGAGCCTGTTGAGGTTGTCATTCGTCCAGAGGACTTGCGCATTACCCTTCCTGAAGAAGGCAAGCTCCAAGTCAAGGTGGATACCCAGCTTTTCCGTGGGGTTCATTACGAGATTATCGCCTATGACGAGCTCGGAAATGAATGGATGATCCACTCGACTCGTAAGGCCATTGTGGGCGAGGAAATCGGTCTGGACTTTGAACCAGAAGATATCCACATCATGCGTCTCAACGAAACCGAAGAAGAGTTCGATGCTCGTATCGAAGAATACGTAGAAATCGAAGAGCAAGAAGCAGGTCTGATTAACGCGATCGAGGAGGAAAGAGATGAAGAAAACAGCCTCTAAACTCTTTGTAGTGCCCTACATGCTTTGGATTGCCCTCTTTGTCCTCGCACCCTTGGTCTTGATTTTTGGACAATCCTTTTTCAACATTGAAGGGCAGTTTAGTTTAGAAAACTATAAATCCTACTTTGCGTCACAAAACTTGACCTACCTCAAAATGAGCTTCAACTCTGTGCTTTATGCAGGGATTGTCACCTTGGTAACACTACTCATCAGCTATCCAACAGCCCTCTTTTTGACACGTCTTAAGCACCGTCAACTCTGGCTCATGCTGATTATCCTGCCAACCTGGATTAACCTGCTCCTTAAGGCCTATGCCTTTATTGGGATTTTTGGTCAAAATGGCTCTATTAATCAATTTTTGGAATTTATCGGAATCGGTTCGCAGCAGTTGCTCTTTACGGATTTCTCCTTTATCTTTGTCGCAAGCTACATTGAGCTTCCATTTATGATTTTGCCGATTTTCAACGTCTTGGACGATATGGATAACAATCTTATCAATGCCAGTTATGACTTGGGGGCGACCAAATGGGAAACCTTCCGCCATGTCATCTTCCCTCTGTCTATGAATGGGGTGCGAAGCGGAGTCCAATCTGTCTTTATTCCAAGCTTGAGTCTCTTCATGCTGACTCGTTTGATTGGTGGAAACCGTGTTATTACGCTGGGGACAGCCATTGAGCAAAACTTCCTGACAAATGACAACTACGGTATGGGTTCAACCATCGGTGTGATTCTCATCCTGACCATGTTTCTCACCATGTGGGTGACCAAGGAAAGGAGAGAACGATGAAAAAATTTGCCAATATCTACTTAGCCTTTGTCTTTATCATCCTTTACTTGCCAATTTTTTACTTGATTGGCTATGCCTTTAATGCTGGCGATGATATGAACAGCTTTACTGGTTTTAGCTTGAGCCATTTTCAAACCATGTTTGGTGATGGTCGTCTCATGTTGATCCTAACCCAGACCTTTTTCTTGGCCTTTCTATCTGCCTTGATTGCGACCATTATCGGGACTTTTGGTGCCATTTATATCTATCAGTCTCGTAAGAAATACCAAGAAGCCTTTTTATCACTCAATAATATCCTCATGGTTGCGCCTGACGTTATGATTGGTGCCAGCTTCTTGATTCTCTTTACCCAGCTTAAATTTTCACTTGGCTTTTTGACGGTTCTATCTAGTCACGTGGCCTTTTCCATCCCTATCGTGGTCTTGATGGTCTTGCCTCGTCTCAAGGAAATGAATGGTGATATGATTCACGCGGCTTATGACCTTGGTGCTAGTCAGTTCCAAATGTTCAAGGAAATCATGCTTCCTTATCTAACACCGTCTATCATTGCAGGTTATTTCATGGCCTTCACCTATTCGCTGGATGACTTTGCCGTGACCTTCTTTGTAACGGGAAATGGGTTTTCAACCCTGTCAGTCGAGATTTACTCTCGCGCTCGGAAGGGAATTTCGTTAGAGATCAATGCCCTATCTGCCCTTGTCTTTCTCTTTAGTATTATCCTAGTTGTAGGTTATTACTTTATCTCACGTGAGAAGGAGGAGCAAGCATGAAAAAACTCTATTCATTTTTAGCAGGAATTGTAGCGATTATCCTTGTCTTGTGGGGGATTGCGACGCATCTAGACAGTAAAATCAACAGTCGAGATAGTCAAAAATTGGTTATCTACAACTGGGGAGACTACATTGATCCCGAACTCTTGGAGCAATTCACAGAAGAAACAGGAATCCAAGTCCAGTATGAGACCTTTGATTCCAACGAAGCCATGTATACCAAGATCAAGCAAGGGGGAACAACCTACGATATTGCCATCCCAAGTGAGTACATGATCAACAAGATGAAGGATGAAGATCTCTTGGTTCCTCTTGATTATTCAAAAATTGAAGGAATCGAAAATATCGGACCAGAGTTCCTCAACCAGTCATTTGATCCCGGCAATAAATTCTCCATTCCTTATTTCTGGGGTACTTTAGGAATTGTCTACAATGAAACCATGGTAGATGAGGCTCCTGAGCATTGGGATGACCTCTGGAAACCAGAGTATAAGAACTCTATCATGCTCTTTGATGGGGCACGTGAGGTGCTGGGACTTGGGCTTAACTCGCTCGGTTACAGCCTCAACTCAAAGGATCCTCAGCAGTTGGAAGAAACGGTAGACAAACTCTACAAACTGACTCCAAATATCAAGGCCATCGTGGCAGACGAGATGAAGGGTTACATGATTCAAAACAATGCGGCTATCGGGGTGACCTTCTCAGGAGAAGCCAGCCAGATGCTGGAGAAAAATCCTAACCTCAAGTATGTCGTTCCGACAGAAGCCAGCAACTTATGGTTTGATAACATGGTCATTCCAAAAACCGTGAAAAACCAAGATGCAGCCTATGCCTTTATTAACTTTATGTTGAAACCCGAAAATGCTCTTAAAAATGCAGAATATGTCGGCTATGCAACACCAAATAACACGGCTAAGGAACTGCTCCCAGAGGAGACCAAGGAAGACAAATCCTTCTATCCAGACGCTGACACCATGAAACACCTAGAAGTTTATGAAAAATTTGACCATAAATGGACAGGCAAATACAGCGACCTCTTCCTCCAGTTTAAAATGTACCGGAAGTAGGAGATTATCTACTATCGGAAATAATTTCAATCAGACAAAAAAATAAAACCTAGCCATAGAAAATTAACCATTCTATGGCTAGGTTATTTATTAAAATAGATCATGAATTAGTAGAAAAATATACTTAATTATGCTATAATTTCGATAGAGTTAAAGGCATTTTAGCTTATGATTGAGGTAGTAGTTATGATTAAAAAAGCTATTTTTAGAGGAATTATTCCTTTTGTCATTATGACCAGTTTAGCAATTTTTATAAGACTTCAAGGGATTGATATTTTTCAGGTTAAAAGTACATTTTTGGTTGGTATTATTGCTACCTCGATAGCATCAGCCTCGGTAATTTATGAAATTGAAAAATGGTCGCTATTTAAACAATCTGTCATACATTTTATCATTATGCTTTTTACTGTTCTTCCCTGTCTTCTATTTAGTGGATGGTATAAGTTGGTCTCAATTTTGGATTATCTCATTGTTTTAGGTCAATTCTTATTGGTTGGAAGTTTCTTGTGGCTTATCGCCTATATAATATTTGGGAAACTTCTAAAGAAATGAGTTGGGCATTAACCTTGACGAACTCCTTCAAAAACGATATAATACTAGAGTTGAGAATTGATTTTCAGTTGTCTTATCCCAGAGAAATGGCGGTGCTGCGAGCCATCTAAGCTAGGAAATCATGCTACTCAATCAGACAATTGCATAAGAATAAGAGAATGGCAAGTTCATTGAATGAAGGTGGTACCGCGGTTTTTCGCCCTTCGTGATGTGAGCTTGTCTTTTGATTTTTGGAGGTGTTTATGAAGACATTTCTCGTGAAACAAAAGTTTCGTCTTGGAGGCGAACGCTTCGATATCAAGGATGATAGAGGAGTAGTGAACTATCAGGTGGAGGGCTCTTTCTTCCAAATTCCTAAGACCTTTACCATCTATGACGCCTATGGTGAGCAAGTCAGTGAGATCAGCAAAGAATTTTTCACTTTGCTTCCTCGCTTTAACATTCAGCTACGGGACGGGTCAAATTTCGTCATTCGTAAGAAGTTGACCTTCTGGCGAGATAAGTATGAATTTGACAACCTCGGTCTTCGTATTGAAGGCAATATCTGGGATTTGAATTTCAAATTACTAGATGATCGTGATCAACTTGTCGCCGAGATTAGGAAAGAGATTTTCCATTTGACCTCAACCTACAACGTAACCGTCTATGAAGACTCTTATGCAGATTTGGTCATTTCCCTCTGTGTCGCGATTGACTATGTGGAGATGCTGGAAAGCCAATCAAATTAAATAAGTAAATAAGGAGATATTATGAAACAACTATCTAGTGCTCAAGTTCGCCAAATGTGGCTTGACTTCTGGGCAAGCAAAGGCCACTCTGTAGAACCATCAGTGAGTTTGGTTCCTGTAAATGACCCAACTCTTTTATGGATTAACTCTGGGGTAGCAACCCTTAAGAAATACTTTGACGGGACTATCAAACCTGAAAATCCACGTATCACCAATGCGCAAAAGGCTATCCGTACCAACGACATCGAAAATGTCGGAAAAACTGCGCGTCACCATACTATGTTTGAAATGTTGGGGAACTTCTCTATCGGGGATTACTTCCGTGATGAAGCGATTACTTGGGCTTATGAGCTTTTGACAAGCCCAGAATGGTTTGATTTTCCAGCTGAAAAACTCTACATGACCTATTACCCTGATGACAAAGATTCATACAATCGTTGGATTGCTGTTGGTGTAGATCCAAGTCACTTGATCCCAATCGAGGATAATTTCTGGGAAATCGGTGCTGGACCTTCTGGACCAGATACAGAGATTTTCTTTGACCGTGGAGAAGCCTTTGATCCAGAAAATATCGGTATTCGTCTTCTTGCAGAAGATATCGAAAACGACCGTTACATCGAAATCTGGAACATCGTTTTGTCACAATTTAACGCAGACCCTGCTGTTCCTCGTAGCGAGTACAAGGAATTGCCACACAAGAACATTGATACGGGCGCTGGTTTGGAGCGTTTGGTGGCGGTTATCCAAGGGGCTAAGACAAACTTTGAAACTGACCTCTTTATGCCGATTATCCGTGAAGTTGAGAAATTGTCTGGTAAGGTCTATGACCAAGATGGCGACAACATGAGCTTCAAGGTCATCGCAGACCACATCCGTTCCCTTTCATTTGCCATCGGTGATGGTGCTCTTCCGGGAAATGAAGGCCGTGGTTATGTCCTTCGTCGTCTCCTCCGTCGTGCTTCCATGCACGGTCAAAAATTGGGTATCAACGAGCCTTTCCTTTACAAACTCGTTCCAACTGTTGGAAAAATTATGGAAAGCTACTACCCAGAAGTGCTTGAAAAACGTGACTTTATCGAAAAAATCATCAAGAGCGAAGAAGAGTCATTTGCTCGTACCCTTCACTCAGGTCAACACTTTGCAGAAACTATCGTAGCAGACTTGAAAGAAAAAGGTCAAACGGTCATTGCTGGTTCAGATGTTTTCAAACTCTACGACACTTACGGATTCCCAGTGGAATTGACAGAAGAAATCGCTG
>CAUVMH010000018.1:0-25892 GCA_963552835.1 uncultured Streptococcus sp.
GAAACCGTTAATACCAACTTTAACTACCATTAGTGATTTCCTCCTTATGAAAATCCTGAAAATTTTATTGTGAAAAGAGTAACTTGGATCACTACAAATCACCTTTCAACGAACCTATTATATAACTATTTGAGCTTAATTGCAAGTGCTGACCTTGATTTTCTATGTCAGTTTCTTTTTGATAGGATGCCTCTGTAATTTCTTTCTCTACTCATAGCGTAAGGATTCCACTGGATCCATTTTGCTAATCTTACGTGCTGGGAAGAAGGCAGAAATATAGCCAAGAAACAAAGCAAAAATGAATGTCCCTAAAATAGAGAGAAGATTTAATTCAAAAACTTTAGAGATTGATGGATAGAAATGGTGAACAATAACATTCGCTAGACTGCCTATCCCTTGAGCAATGATGAAAGCTATAAACAAGGCAATTCCTACAATCCAAAGAGCTTCGTAGATAAAGATTCCTTTCACATCTCTATTTTGATAGCCAACAGCCTTCATGACACCGATTTCCTTAGAACGTTGCATGATATTGATATAAATGATGATGCCTATCATAACTGCTGCCACCACAATCGCTTGTGAAGAAAGTACAATCAGCAATCCCTGAATGACACGAATAAAGGTAATCACAATATCAAGAACGGCCTGTTGAGAAAGAACTGTATACTTTTTATTTTTCTGCAATTCTTCTATTACTGTTTTCGTACGAGATGGGTCTTTAAGCTCCAAAATAAAATAGGATACAGCCTTTGTGAATTCAGCTTCTTTTAAAATCGTTTCCATCTGGTTGGAAGACATGAAACTATTGCTATCCTCTGCATCATCTTCGTCATTGATGACACGCACAATATAAGTTTGAAAACCTGCCAACTTGCTACCTTCAGCAGCATTTTCTACAATGGTTGCCGATACTGGTTTTCCAATAACATCACTAGCCGTCAGATTGTTTCCTGTTTGTTCGTTCCAATTTTTGAGCAAACTCATCGGAATCGTCAATCCTTGTTCGTTAACATCCGTATAAAGGGAGCCTGCTAGCACTTTTTCTTTTTCATTGCTACTAACAGAAATACTTGTGTCTTCATACAAACTCACGACTTAAGCATAAGACGGCATGGCTTGGCTAAAATCTACTTCGTGTCCGTCTATGCTAATTTTTGACATGGTCATGCCAAAAGGACTTTCTAGATATTTAATATTTTCTTTCCCAATCGTATCCACGATATAGTCCTTATCATCTTGGTTCAAAAAACCTCTGCCAGCAGCACTAGAATTCAGCGCAATCTGAACTTGAGAAGGGAGCTTCCCCCCGTTGGTATTTTCATCAATCATCGAAATCAAGGCATTTCCTAGCCCAAACGAAACCAATACACCTACAAAACCAATCGAGGTCGCTACTGCAATCAGTAAGTTACGCCATTTTCTTTCCATAAAGTTACTTAAAGAAAGTTTGAATTTGTTTTTAAAGGACAATCCTTTATTTTTTGACTTCTTCAACGACTTCACCATCCTTCATTTTGATAATCACATCTGCATATTCAGTAACCTCTGGGTTATGAGTAACAATCAGTACTGTTTTCCCGGCTTGGGCCAAATTTTTGAACACTTCCAAAACCATCTCCTGAGATTGAGAATCGAGTGACCCAGTTGGCTCATCAGCTACAATCATATCTGGTTGATTTACCAAAGCACGTGCAATGGCTACACGTTGCTTTTGCCCGCCAGAAAGCTGTTTTACATTCTTAGCTATAAAAGGCTCCATCCCTAAACTATGAAGTTGCTCCTGAGCGATCCTTGTCATTTCTTTATCCGATAAATCTTTGACATAGAGAGGCAACTTGACATTATCCAGAACAGATTGATGGGGGATGAGATTGAAATTTTGAAAGACAAACCCAATGTTGTCTTTGCGAAATTGAGTCAATTCAATCTCCGATAGTTCTCTGAGAGACTCCCCTTTAAAATCTAAAACTCCCTCGTACTCTCTATCTAAACCGCTGATAATATTTAATAGACTGGTTTTGCCACAGCCTGACGGACCATAAATCGCTGTAATTTTCCCCTCAGCAATCTGCAGGTTAATATTTCTTAGAGCCTGCTCTTTATGTTTGCCGTCCAAAGCGTAATATTTTGAAATATTTTTCATGGATAAAATGGACATTATAATCTCCTTTAATCACTTGTGATATCGTGTACCGATACAAACTACAATAAACATTGCTAATATAAATTAATCTAACAGAATCAGATTCAAAAAAATTTCTTCTTTTTTCGAATCCATTGTAACAAAAAAGCGACATTTCCCCAATGACAGAAATGTCACTCCTATAAACTCTTTAACGATATCTTTCTAGATCCTCCGTCCATTCATTGTCTAAACTAACGATTAACTTCTCATTTCCAAACATTCTCGCCATCATTTTTGCTTCTTCATACTTTTGTTTGGCTGTTTCATAATCCATCTGAATATAATATTTCCACTCAAGCATCAAGACAATCGGTTGTTTTTGAAAATCTCGTGTTTTCTGTCCTATTTTATTTAAGGTCTCGACTGCCCTCTTAAAATAATGAAGCAACCCCATAATCTCTATACAAGTTAAAGAAGCTAACAAGGAGTCTCTAAGTAAGTCCAAACAATCGAACTCTATCTTATCAACCTGAGAACTTAATTTGTCATGAAAACAAAGAATGGTTTCATGCTCAGACTTTTTTATCTCACCCTCGTTTAAACCATCCATTAACTGACAAAGAAAATACAGTCTCAATTTCAACAATTCCTCAGCCCTGTATACATCTCTGGATAGTAAGTCTTGAAGACTGTCCTCAATCACACTGCTTCCATATAAGGAATTACTAGTCATTCTCACTGCATCTATAGCTTGAAGACAATCCACTAGCACTTTCTCATCACGTGGCAAATCATCATAAAAACATTCAAAAATCTCATCAAAATATTCTTCCTTCTGCTCTTGCAACTCTTTGTCTCCATAGTCAGGATGATGAAGAAGAAAGTACTTTAATTCTTGATAACGCTTGGGTAATTCCTTATAGTCTGGCATCAAGACATAGGATGGGATGTCTAGCCTATCTGCAATGTATTCTAGTGTTTTTATAGTAGGACGAAATTCTCCTTTTTCAATGCGTACCAACTGACGAACGGATAACTCTGACTCATCTCCACAAAAAACTGGACGACTAAGACCTTTCTCCTCTCTAAGGATCCGTACCTTCTCTCCTAATTCATTTACTTCTCTCATTTTTCCCTCGCATCACAACAAACACTTTGATATTCAAACAAACATATGCCTTTATTATAACATTTTTCAAAAAATGTACAAAAAAAGAGACAGGATTTCTCCTGTCTCTAGGCTGATAAACGATTATTTGCGACGTCCTGGACGTTCTGCATAACCATAGTAAGCATCTGCCATGATTTCTTCCATGTCAGCTACCATTGGCAAGCGAGGGTTAGCAGGTGAACATTGATCTTCATAAGCAAGCAAGGCAATTTCATGCAAGCTGTCTTTCCAAGCTTTTTCATCAATTCCTTGATCCTTGAAGTTCATCTTGATACCTACTGCAACACCAAGTTCGTAAACAGCTTTAGCGTATGCTTCAACTGCTTCTTCTGGAGTTGAGTGAGGCAAGCCAAGCATTTTCGCGATGTCTTGGAATTTCTCATCAGCTTTCCAGTAGTTGTATTTAGGCCATGTAGTCGTCTTAGATGGACGAGTTCCGTTGTAACGGATAACATATGGAAGCAAGATAGCGTTTGTACGTCCGTGAACAGTATGGTGAACCGCACCGATCTTGTGGGCCATTGAGTGGCTCATACCAAGGAAGGCATTGGCAAAGGCCATACCAGCCATTGTAGATGCATTGTGCATTTTTTCGCGAGCTTCTGGATCAGCTGTCTTAACAGATTTTTCCAACCATTCAAAGACAAGTTTGATTGTTTGAAGGGCGATACCGTCTGTATAGTCGTTAGCGAAGTTTGAAGTGTAAGCTTCAGTCGCGTGAGTCAAGACGTCCATACCTGTATCCGCAGCGATGAAGTCTGGAACTGACTCAACCAAAGCAGGGTCAACAATGGCAATAGTTGGTGTCAATGAGTAGTCAGCCAATGGGTATTTGCGGTTGTTTTTCTTATCAGAGATAACGGCAAATGGTGTTACTTCTGAACCTGTACCTGAAGTTGTTGGGATACCGATGTACTTCGCTTTCTTACCAAGTGATGGGAAGCGGAAGGCACGTTTACGGATGTCCATGAATTTTTGAACCAAGTCACGGAAGTCGATTTGTGGTTGTTCGTAGAAGAGCCACATTACTTTCGCTGCATCCATTGGAGAACCACCACCAAGAGCAATGATTGTGTCTGGTTCAAATGCTCTCATTACTTCAGTACCACGTTCTACAGTTGTGATATCTGGGTCTGGTTCAACGTCTGAGAAGACTTGGACAGTTACACGGTTGCTGCGTTTGTTCAATTGGTCAATAATGCGTTGAACAAAGCCAAGTTTTTCGATAGATTTATCTGTAACAATCATAACGCGTTCAATATCTTCACATGTTTGAAGGTATTGGATAGAATTGCGTTCGAAGTAAATTTTTGAAGGAACTTTAAACCATTGCATATTATTTCTACGTTTCCCTACTTTCTTGATGTTTAGAAGGTTGATCGCACTCACGTTATCACCAACTGAGTTGTGTCCATATGAACCACATCCAAGTGTCAATGATGGAATGAAGGCATTGTATACGTCACCGATACCACCGAAAGTAGATGGAGAGTTCCAGATAATACGCATTGCTTTGATTTCTGTACCAAAGCGTTTAGCAAGAGCTTCGTCTTTTGTATGGATGGCTGCTGAGTGACCAAGTCCGTTAAACTCAACCATTTGACGAGCTTTTTTAAGACCGTCTTCTGTATCTTCAGCTTTTAGGACAGCGATAACTGGTGATAATTTTTCACGAGTCAACGGTTCTTTTGGTCCTACTTCTGCGCATTCTGCAGCCAAGATGTTTGTTCCTTCTGGAACACTAAATCCTGCTTGTTCAGCAATCCATGCTGCTGGTTTACCAACGATGTTTGCATTTAGTTTAGCGCCTGCACAGTTTTTGCTGTTTGCTTTAGCTCCAAAGCAGAATTCTTCAAGAAGAGCTTTTTCTTTTTTGTTTACAAAGTAAGTGTGGTATGATTTGAATTCTTCTACAAATTCGTCATAGACTTCTTTATCAATGATAACTGCTTGTTCTGACGCACAGACCATACCATTGTCAAATGATTTAGACATAACGATGTCATGAGCAGCTTGACGAAGGTCAGCAGATTTTTCTACATAGGCAGGAACGTTTCCGGCACCTACCCCAAGAGCTGGTTTTCCACATGAGTATGCAGCTTTAACCATAGCATTCCCACCAGTTGCGAGGATAGTCGCAACACCTTCGTGGTTCATAAGAGCACCTGTTGCTTCCATAGATGGTTCTGTAATCCATTGAACACAGTTTTCAGGTGCGCCAGCTGCAATCGCCGCATCACGAACAATTTGTGCAGCATGAGCAGAAGATTCTTGAGCTGATGGGTGAAAAGCGAAAACGATTGGATTACGTGTCTTCAAAGCAATTAAGGATTTGAAAATCGCTGTTGAAGTTGGGTTTGTTGTTGGAGTGACACCACAGATTACCCCAACAGGTTCTGCAATTTTAGTCAATCCTGTAACTGGATCATCTTCGATAACTCCAACTGTTTTAACTCCACGCATATTGTTCACTACGTGTTCACAGGCAAAAAGGTTTTTTGTTGCCTTGTCTTCAAATACACCACGACCAGTTTCTTCAACTGCATGTTGTGCAAGGATACCGTGCGCATCAAGTGCTGCAACAGACGCTTTTGCTACGATGTAGTCAACTTGTTCTTGGTTCAACTTGCGCATTTCATCAAGCGCAACCAAGGCTTTTTTCACGAGACCGTCGACATGCTTTTCAGCAGCAAGTTGTTTTTCCTCTGGTGTTACTGTTTTTTTATCAGCCATATTATCCTCCATAGCCTTTAAGGATGTTATCCTTTGTTAATTTTTTCACAAGTTCATTATAACTCTTTTTTTATACTTTGTAAACAGTTTCATAAGCATTTCACAAAGAAATTTCCTGACATTGTGATTTTTTTCTCAATATAGCTACACGAAGGAGTTTCGACTGGATGATTGTGAAATTATGGAGAAAATTTTTTTATTTCACAAAGTTTTTCTAGTTGATAGTTAGTTATCAAATCCGAGCAGAGAAAACGCTTTCTTTCTTACTTTTAAAAATAGCCTCCTCATCTGGAGACTACTGTTTTTGTTGGAAAACGCCTTGTTTAAAGCTTCCTTCATAGACAACTTCTTGCTCTGTCGTCAACTTCCCTTGACCTTCAGCCTGGCCATTTACAAAATCACCTTCGTATTTCCAGCCATCTTTTGATTGGAAAGTTCCTTTTCCATTAAAGGCTCCATTACTGAAATCACCTGTATATTGGTCCCCATTTTCAAAGGTCAGGGTCCCCTGACCATTCATTTTCCCTCGTACCAGGGTACCATCATAAACAAGTGCACCACCATCAAGTGTCAGGACACCCTTTTTGGGTGTATTTAGTAGAAATACCGAAAGGGCACAGAGTGCAATTACGACTACTGCAATGAACTCTAGCCTAGGGCGAGTTAGGTAAACTCTATACTTTTCATAGATTTGTTTAAGCTTTTCCATTGTCACTCTCATTTTCTAATCGATCTAGCCAGCTTTTACAGCCACTTGTGATGCGAGCATAGGTTTCCTCAAAATCTCCTGTATACCAAGGATCTGGAACACTTTCAGATGCAAAAGGGTAGATCTTATGCTGCAATTCCTGAGGACACATTTGACGCAGATCTGAAACGTTTGAAGCATCCATCCCGATAATGTAATCAAATGACTCAAAATCTTCTCTACGAACCTGGAGTGATGTTTTGTCTTTGTCATAAGGAATCTGATATTGCTGGAAAATCCCTTGCGTTCCCTTATGAATCGGATTACCATGTTCCCAAGACGAAGTCGCACGACTCTCAATCTGGTAATCGCTCGTCATGGATTTCATCACAAACTCTGCCATGGGGCTACGGCAGATGTTTCCTAAGCAAACAAATACTATTTTTCTCATCCCTTCTCCTCTTACTTCATAGAAAAACGGGAGTGACAGGTCCCGTTTTATTCTTCGATTGCTCCGCTTTCGTCAACAACTGTTCCTTCTGGTGTCACAGCCTCTTTGAGCGGCAAAACGGTCTTGATAGCAGCTAATTCAAAAGTCAAATAAACGCCATCTACATCAAGTACGATTGTTCTCTTCTCAGTGTCTACTTCATCCACTGTTCCGTAAAGGCCGCCAATTGTAATAACTTCATAGCCTTTTTGAAGCTTGTTCAAGCTTTCCATACGCTTTTGCGCTTGTTTCTTTTGAGAACGTTGCATAAAGAACATCAAGGCCATCATACCTACAAGCATGATTAAAAAAGTAATATTTGGATTCATTGTTTTCTCCTTTGTCTTTTACATAGGACTACTATATCAAATTTCAGCTACTTTTACAAGGTTGTGCCTTACTTTTATGATGATAAAAAAATCAGAGCTTTCACTCTGATTTCTGCGATTATTTCAAGTTTTGAACAACTTTGACTAGATTTTCAACTGTAAATCCGTACTCCGCCAATACTTTTGGTGCTGGGGCAGATGCTCCAAAAGTATCAATACCTAGAACGGCACCATCAAGACCGACATATTTGTACCAGTTTTGAGTTGCGCCCATTTCGACTGCAACACGACGGCGAACTGCATTTGGAAGGATTTCTTCCTTGTATGCTGCGTCTTGTGCGTCAAAGACATCTGTAGATGGCATGCTGACCACACGGACTTTTGCGCCTTGACTAGCCAATTCTTTGGCAGCTGCGACAGCCAGATTGACCTCTGAACCTGTCGCAATCAAGATCGTGTCAAAATCTACTGTATTTTCATAGACAACATAGGCACCTTTTGCAACTTTATTAAAATCTGTCCCTTCTTCAACAGTCAAGTTTTGACGTGTCAAGACAAGGGCAGTTGGTGTTTTCTCACTTGTCACTGCAAGGTACCAAGCCGCTTGAGTTTCACGCGCATCTGCTGGGCGGAAAACATTGAGATTTGGCATGGCACGAAGACCTGCTAAGTGTTCAACTGGTTCGTGAGTTGGACCATCTTCACCAACTGCGATAGAATCGTGGGTAAAGACATAAGTCACAGGAAGTCCTTGCAAGGCTGACAAGCGGACAGCTGCTTTCACATAGTCAGAGAAGACGAAGAAAGTACCACCGTATACACGAAGTCCACCGTGAAGGGCCATCCCGTTCAAGATCGTTCCCATTGCAAATTCACGAACACCAAACTGAATGTTGCGGTTCAAGCGATTAGCGTCGTCTTGAAGTCCGTCCGTTTTGATATAAGTCATGTTTGAGTGAGCAAGGTCAGCTGATCCACCTAAGAAAGTTGGTAACTTGGCAGCTACAACATTCAAGGCATCCTGACTTGAATTACGAGTGGCTTGAGAGAAGCCGTTTTCTAGAGCTGGGAAGTCTGCTGGAGTAACTTTAACTGGATCACGTCCGTCGATAATAGCTTCTACTTCTGCAGCCAGTTCTGGATGCGCTTCTTTATAGTCAGCAACTAATTTTGTCCAAGCTTGATAAGCTGATGCGCCACGATCTGCAACATTTTCTTTGAAATCAGCATAAACTTGCTCTGGGATTTCAAATGGTTCATAGTCCCAACCAAGCGCTTGGCGAGTTGCTGCAGTTTCATCTGCTCCAAGAGGAGCACCGTGTACCGCATTGGTTCCTTGTTTGTTTGGAGAACCGTATCCAATAACAGTCTTCACTTCAATCAAAGATGGTTTGCCTGAAGCTTTAGCTGTTTCGATAGCAGCATGGATAGCTTCCAAGTCTGTTCCATCTTCAACCAAGGCTGTATGCCAACCGTAGGCATTGTAACGGTCACGAACACTTTCTGTGAAGGAATCTTTTGTCTCACCATCCAAGTTAATGTCATTTGAATCATAAAGAACAACCAACTTGTCAAGTTTTTGCAAACCTGCATATGAAGCTGCCTCGCTTGAAACACCTTCCATCAAATCTCCGTCGCCACAGATCACATAAGTATAGTGGTCAAAGATATTGAAGCCTTCGCGGTTATACTTGGCTGCAAGGAAACGTTCTGCTTGGGCAAAACCAGTAGCAGTAGAAATCCCTTGTCCTAGAGGACCAGTTGTAGCGTCAACTCCTGCAGTATGGCCAAATTCTGGGTGACCTGGTGTTTTTGAACCCCATTGGCGGAAGTTCTTGACTTCATCCATGCTAACATCTTCAAAACCAGAAAGGTGAAGAAGGGCATAAAGAAGCATAGAGCCGTGACCTGCTGAAAGAATAAAGCGGTCGCGGTTGATCCAGTTTGGTTGAGCAGGATTGATACGAAGTTGTTTTGTAAAGAGGCTATAGGCCATTGGAGCAGCCCCCATAACCACCCCTGGGTGACCTGAGTTGGCTTTGTTGATGGCGTCAATACCTAGAAAACGAATTGCATTAACAGATAGATTTGACATAGAATTTCCTTTCTCTTTGAGGTGATTAATGAATCACACATCCTATTTTACTATTATATGAAAAAATGCATAGAATAGCAATAAAACAATTTGCGTTCATCTGACACATTTGATTTGTCTATCCCCTCGTCACCTCATAGTACGGGAGCAAGCGAGTATAAGCGTCTTCTAGCTCCTCCAATATCGCTTCTACTGACTGATTTTCAATGAAGGAAACATCTGACTTGACTAAGACTTTACGAACTTCTTGATTTCTCAGCTTCTCTCGTAAAGTACGGCGATTCTCCTCAGTAGCCTCCACCTTATGACTTTCTCCATTTGAGTAGACTAGATAATAAATTTCTTCTACCGCTGGAAGCTCTAAAACCTTGGCTTGCTTGTCTAAGGTCTGTTCATCTTTCTTTCGCTCGATGAAACTAACTTCCAAAGAAATCCCAAAGTCAGCAGGTGTTCCACACAAACGAAGAGCCATCATAGGTTCTGTCACTTGTCCGTCTCTCTGTAGATAGGCCCAGAAATGTGGCCGCAAACGCTGCGCTTGGTTCATCCACTGACTAGTCTGTTGCAGTTGCCATTCTGGATGACTTGCTTGAAAGGTTTTGGCCAATTCTGTGAAAGCTTTTCGGGCATCTTGGCCTTTGTGACGCAATTCCAGCATCTTCTCTCGCTCTTCTCCCGCTTTATCAGGATTACGGTACTGGACCCCTGCAAATGATAGGTATTCTCTAACTGCTTTCAGCATATTTGAATCTTTCCTTTCCTAGCAAAAAATCAGGATGAACCTGATTTTACTTTGCTTATTCTGCATCTACGACAACATAGCGATTTGGCTCGTCACCTTCAGAGTAACTCGTCACGCCATCCATGCGTGAAATAATGCGATGGATAATCTTGCGTTCGCTATTTGACATTGGATCTGTTTGTTGGCTACGTCCTTCTTCTAAAACGCGAGTCGCCAATTTTTGAGCGTAGGTTTGCAAGACTTCTGCACGGTGTTCAACGTAATCATTGACATTGATTGTGATGTAGAACGTTCTCGAATAGCGATTGTAAAGGTAATTTTGCGCTAACAGTTGAAGAGCTTTCAAGACTTTTCCGTGATAGCCGATAATACGACCTGGTTCATTGGTGTCAATTTGAAGATTGATGGTGCGGCGATTGTAGTCGCTTGAAATCGTCCCTTCAACATCCATATCATCTACAATGGTTTGAACGTAGCTAGCTACTTCAGTTGCCACTTGTTCGATATCATAACTTGGCTCTACTTTCAAGCCCAAGTCTTCCAACGATTGGCTTGCTGCTTCCTGCGTTTCAGTTTCTTTTTCCGGAGCAGATTCCACTTCCTCAATAACATCTTCTGCTTGAAGTTCATTTAAAATTGAAATATGACCTGTTTCTTCCAAAATCGTGCTGGCATGCTTTTCATTTTTCAGGATTTCAGCCTTGACCTCTTCAGAAACACCTTGACCTTCTTCTTCAATCTTCTTGATGACTTCCACTACATGCCCCAAATCAACTGTTGCTTCGCTGACGGTCTTCACTGGTTCATTCTTTTCATTGACTTCTTTAGGAACACCCTTGACGGCCTGCTGATTGGCTTTGATCACTGTCGTTTCACTAATCGCTTCGATATCAACTTGAGCTGGCTTCTTACCAAACAAGCCTAAGAACCCTTTTTTCTCTTTCGAAACGACCTTGATGTGGGCCTTCATTCTTGGAATGTCTAATTCTTTCAATCCTTTTTGGATTGCTTCTTCAACCGTTGAACCTGTAAATAATACCATTACCAGATTCCTCCTTATTTTTTCTTTTTCTGTGCTTTTTTCAAGGCTTTTCTCTTCTTACCTTCTAAATCTTTTTCTGCTTGTGCCACTGCTTCTCTTTCAGCAATAATCTTGAAAGGATTGTTCAAGAAATAGGTTTGCAGAACTTGGTAAGCATTGGATACAGCCCAGTACAAGGCTACACCACTTGGGGCGGAGATGGCAAAAACAAAGATCAATACAGGCATACCATACATCATCCCTGTCGTAGCTCCACTTTTTTCAGACAAAGCTTTATTCGATAACCAGCTACTCAAGAAGGTAAAGACTGCCGCCAAAATCGGAAGGACAAAACTTGTATCTACTCCTCCCAAATTAATCCATAAAAAGTGACCTGTTTTCAAAAAGTCTACTCGACTCAAGGCTTGAAAGAGCGCCAAGAGGACCGGCATTTGTATTAAAATTGGCCAGAGAGAGGATGAATGCTTGATCCCTAACTCTTTATAAACCTTGCGCATCTCCTGGTCTAGCTTGGTTCTACTTTCCATATCACGACCCGGATATTGCTCTCGCAAAGCCTTGATGCGTGGTTGAGCCTCTTGCATTTTTCTAGAGGCAACCATCTGTGTCTGAAAGACTGGTAATAGAATCGTCCGAATCAAGATTGTGAAGAGGATAATCCCCACTCCGATACTAATGTCAAAGGACAAAAAGCGGATGATTTCAGCAAAAAAATAGACGAATTTACTCCAAAAATCTGTCGAATCCGCTGTTATATCGTTAGCTGTACTATTTGTTGCACAGGCCGTCATGATAAACAAGGACAAGCCCAACAAACTAGTCAACTGTAGTTTCTTTTTCACTCCCATTTCCTTCCTGATAAATCTTTGATAACTTTAATACGTGGAGTAGGTTTTTCTCCATCTCTGCATATTCCAAGGTTTCCACCCCTTTTCGGGCAATCACGACAAAATCGACATTCTCTACTAAACTCCCTTTTACACTTTGTAGAATGTGCCGGATTCGTCTCTTGATTTGATTTCTGGTAACTGCATTCCCCAGCTTTTTGCTGACGGACAGTCCTACTCGAAAATGGTTTTGCTGGTTTTCCAATTGGTAGACAACAAATTTTCGATTGGCAAAACTCGTTCCGTCCTTGAAAATCGCCTTAAAATCTTTCTCTCTTTTTACACGAAAGCTTTTCTTCAAAACTCAACTCCATCTATTAAATTACTACTATTATACCATATTTTTTGAAAAAGCCAATAACAGCAAGGTTTTAGACATTTTCTACATAAAAAAAGCTGGAAAATCTCTTTCCCAACTTCTTTTCACAATCAAATTTTACGTGTATTTACTTATTTTTTCAAGCGCTCAACATCGCGTGCAATCACCAATTCTTCATCTGTTGGAATAACCAAGACACGTATTTTCGCTTCGTCCGTTGAGATGTCTCCCGTTACACCAAAGACATTCTTTTCTGGATCTACATCACAACCAAACCAAGAGATACCTGAAATGACATCCTCACGGAAATTTGCTGCATTTTCACCGATACCTGCTGTGAAGATAATCGCATCTGCTCCATTTAGGACTGCAAGGTATTGACCGATATGTTTTTGGATGCGATCGACATACATTTCATAAGCCAAAGTCGCATCATGGTCTCCTGCTTCCATGGCAGCCATCACATCACGCATGTCGCTTGACTTGCCCGAAACTCCCATGAGCCCTGATTCACGATTGAGAACGCGACTAATATCTTCTGGGTTATTGAAATCCTCTGTATATTGCATGAGATAAGGGATGATAGCAGGGTCAATATCTCCTGTACGAGTTCCCATCATCACACCTCCAAGTGGTGTGAATCCCATAGAAGTATCCACAGACTTCCCACCCTTAACAGCTGTGATAGAAGCCCCGTTACCAATATGGCAGGTAATCAATTTCAAATCTTCTAGAGGACGGCCCAAAAGTTTCGCTGCTTCTCCTGCGACAAACTGGTGGCTTGTACCATGAGCACCGTATTTACGAACCTTGTTTTCTGTGTAGTATTTAGTTGGTAGAGGATAGCGATAAGCCTTCTCTGGCATGGTTGTGTGGAATGAAGTATCAAATACAACAACACTGGTAATATCTGGAAGCAATTCCTTAAATGCACGAATTCCAGCTGCGTTGGCTGGATTGTGAAGAGGAGCCAAGAGTCCCAACTCCTCAACTTTTTCTATCACATCTCCCTCAACAACTGTTGATTCCTTGAAATATTCACCACCTGCAACGACGCGGTGTCCGACACCTGTAATCTCGTCGTACCCTTTGATGATGTCAAAACGAATCAAGTCATCCAATAAAATTTTAACAGCTTGTGTGTGATCGTCAATATCAAGAATTTGTTGTTCAGAACGGCCATCAAATTTTACAGTTGAAATTGAATCCTTCAAACCAATACGTTCAATCAAACCTTTGGCCAATACTGTTTCTTCTGGCATTTGGTAAAGTTGCCATTTCAAACTCGAGCTTCCTGCATTGATTGCAATTGTTTTTGTCATAAGATGATACCTCTTTTTAAGCGTTTTCATCTATTATAACAAAATCTCTTTTATATTTCAGTACCTTTGCTCCAATTTTGAAAATTTTCTTTAAAGGGCAACAAAACTGACGGATCTTGCAAGCTAGTAAGAGGGTAAACAAAGGGTTCTATTTCCTTGTCTCTTTTCTTCTGTAAAACAAAAATACTTTTAGCTTGGCTTGCTGTTGAGAAAATATCCTCTGGCAGAGCGATGATAGCAGTCAGACTGACTTCGTCTTTGAGCCAAGCTTTTAACAAATCACTTTGGGGGCTGGTTAACAAATCACTCGGAGCCAGAAAAATAGCATAGCCATCTGACTTGAGGTACTTGAGGCCTTGTTCCATCAGCAAATGGTGGGCATAGGTATGTTCTTGGCTGGAAGCTACATGATAGCGTGAAGCGATGGTGTCGTCTGGGTAATAGCCGACAGGCAAGTCGCTGATGATCACATCGCTTTCTTTAAGCATTTGCGGACGAACGGCATCACCTTGAACAAAACCTGCCTGCAAACCGATCACATCTGCCATACTAGCCGCCAAATCAATCAGCAAATCATCCACTTCGACTCCCAAGTAATCTACTTTTTTAGCAAGAGAAGTCAAGAAAGTAGCCCCCAAAATCCCCATACCAGAACCTATTTCGAGGATGCTAATTTCCTCTTTTTCAAACAACTCTTCTACAACAAGTACCAAGAGGAGGGCAATGGTATCCGGTGTAAACTGGTGATTGGCCTGTAAAGGCTCCGTTTGTCCTGCCTTCATCAAGAGAAACTGGTAGGTCTTGAGCCACTCTTCCTTGCGAAGTGCTAGGCGTTTAAGGGCTTGATTGTTCTCTTTTACCTGCTCTAGCTTGGTCTCGCCATCTAGGTAGATACTATTTTGCTCTACCAAGGCGTCATAAAAGTTGGTCGCCAAATCACTTTGGATGACTTGAACATTCTCTAGTAAATACATATAAGCTTGTTCTATTTTTTCAAAATCCATGTTCCTATTTTATCAAATTTCCCTCCTTTTTTCCATCTGAAGAAAAAAATCACTGCTTTAGTCAGCGAGTGATTTTGGGGCTACTGTAAAAAAGAGTTCTGAGTAATTTCCTTGAAACAGGTCTTCAGCACTGTAAAGAATCTGACTATCAATGCTCGAAAAACCAAACTGGGCGAGCTTATTTTCCAGTTCAGTCAGCTCAAAGCCGTGGTGGTTGGTATCTGTCTTGACAAAATCAGCGATGAGGACTTGTCCCTTCTCCCTAAGGTGATGGTGAAACATGGCAAGAGTTGCATCTAGATCAGGCATATGATGAAGAACTCGACTGACAACAATCAGGTCAAATTGTTGCTCCAAAGGATTCACCAGTAAATCCTGTTCCAAAAACTGGATATTCTTGATGTCTTGTTGCTCTGCTTTCAAACGGGCTTGCTCCAGCATTTTCTCCGAGATGTCTACAAGGGTAACAGACTTGGCCTGCTTAGCTAGAGGCAAGGCTAACAGACCCGTCCCACCACCAAAGTCCAGTATTTCCTTGTCTGATAGAAGAGCAATCTGTTTTTCAATTGCTTGACAAACCAAGTTTGCAAGAAAGATATTTTTGGGCGAATCAAAGGTTTCTGCTTTGTGATTAAAATCGTGTTTCATGCTTTTAGTGTAACACAAAGAAGTTGAATTGCCTAGGAATTGGCTTTCTTTTCTGCCTTATCTTCTGTTTTTTGTTGATTTTGTTCTGGGTTTGAATCAGTCGCTACCTGTTGCTTTTTATCTGTTTTCTTTTCTTGGGTTTTCATCGGAGGAAAGAGAAATTCATAGTTGCCCTTATTCATATGAACACTTATTTCAAAACCTGTTTTCGTATTTTGATAAGTAACTTTTCCCAGGTTAAAGACTCGTTCTCCACTTTCTTGCTCAGCCTTATCCTTACTTCGCTTGGCCATGGCAAAAGCGATCAACTTTTCTTTGTTTAGGGCAAAGTCTTTGTGATGAGCTACTTGCCGATTCAAATAAAACTGTAACAAAAGGCTAAAAATGGCTGCCATGGTGACTGCATATAAAAGAACGCCTGCCTTAACTTTTTGTTTTTTCCACACGATAGATGAACTCTCTTTCTAAGCCCTTTTGAAATTGGAAACGAAAGCGAACCAATTGATTTTCCTCTGTAATTTGAGCTGATTTGAGTCCATAAACCATAGGTTGGTAGCCCCTTCCGCTGGTATCCGTCTTTCGAAAATCATCCGATTTAGACTTCCCTATAGAGATATCCTTACCATCCTGTTTCATGTAGAGGCGATTGCCTTCCACCTTTTCAAACTGCGAACGCTCTAACTCTGCCTCCAGCTGGTCCACAAACAAGAGCCACTCCTTTTGCTCGCTTTGCTTCTGGTAACGAACTTCTGAAATGAGGAGCTGACTCATAGCTTGAAAAAGGAGCAAACCTCCGCTAATGACGATAAGGGCAATCAGCGATTCTAAAAGAGTGAAGGCTCTTACCTTACTGCTCTTTAAGATCGAGCAATTTCTCTGAACCATGGTAGACCTCCAATCCTTTTTCACTAGCAAATACCTGAATCTCAACTCCATTTATGTTTACCTGATTTTGCCCTGTTTGCAGAGCCATCTTCGCCACACGCAAGACTTCTTCCTTTTGCAAGATTTCTGCCTCTAACCGTCGATTTTGTTGGATTTGTCCCAAAAGAAGGGTCGCAATGCTGGCAAAGATAGCTAGAGCGACCAACGCTTCCAGTAAAATCACTGCCTTAATTTTTTGTTTCCTTAATGCGTTTAATTTTTCCATTTCCTAGATATAATTGATAGCGAATCGCTCCTTTGCTAGTCTGAAATTCAACCTTAGCCAGAGAGGAATTGCCCCCAGCTCGATCAAATATAATGCTTTGTCCTGATGGTCCCTGAATTCCTTTTGGAATTGTCAACTTTTGACTGCCATTGCTGATCGTCTGTCCATCTAAATTCAAGCTGGTCTTTTGCTGACTGGCTAGACTGCGTTTTTGCGTTTCCCGATAGAGTTCTTCAAACTCCATAAAGAAAATTTGCTCCTCCACCGCTGCAAAACTGGACTGAACTGAGCCGGACAAGCCCAAGGCAAGGATACTCACAAGTCCCAAAACAAGGAGACTTTCCAGCATAGTAAAGGCCTTAATCTGCAACAGTTTGACTTGTTTTTTGTTTTGCATGGTAGTCTTTATAAGCCTTGGCTTGCTCTGCTGTGATACGACCGTCCGCTTGTAATTTGCTGAGACTGGCATCATCATTTTTATCCAAACGATAAAGTTCTGCCTGGCTTTCCACAACCTTGACAACAGCAGCTTTTCCTTTATCATCTACGGCATCCTTTTGCTTGGTCAAATTGGGTACAAAGAGCAAGAGAAGAACGCTGATGATGAGCAAGACGACTAACATTTCAATCAAGGATACTAAAATTTTTGATAAAAAGCACTTTCAGAGAAAACAAAAAAACCGCAGGCATAAGTCTGCGGTTAGTTCAAGAAGAAAAATAGAATCTCCTTTCTTTATTTAAAATTTATTTTGTGGTGATAAGTCCATCAGGTAATACATCAAATGCTGGTTTATCTGAACGGCTACCATCCTCGTTGACATAGTACCAGCCTCCTTCGACTTTAACAAGTTCTTTTGAGGACATTTCGCCGTTCTCTTCTTTGAGATGGTATAGT
This sequence comes from uncultured Streptococcus sp., assembly GCA_963552835.1. GTDB lineage: Bacteria > Bacillota > Bacilli > Lactobacillales > Streptococcaceae > Streptococcus. The sequence continues at coordinate 17,644 of CAUVMH010000018.1, forward strand.
TTGTCCTTGTATTGAACCCAGCCAGTGACCATCGCTCCTGAAGCATCAAGATAGTACCATTTACTATTCACAAGAACCCAACCAACAGCCATTGCGCCGTTTTCTTTGAGGTAGTACCATTTGACATCATCCTTCAACCATCGAGAAGCTATTGAATAACCTCTCTCATTGAAGTAGTACCAGGTACCATCGATCTTTTCCCATTCTTCTTTTGGATAAGAGCCGTCAGGATATTCGTACCACCATCCAGTATCATTTCTTTTCCATTTTGGCTTAGCTTCTTCATCGTCTAGTAAAACAATGTTCTTGTCGTACGGATTTGAAGAGTATTGCCACCAGCGAATACCGTCCATGCTCGGAAAATATTCAAAGTTAGCGTCGCCATCGTTCAGACCATATCCAGCAATCCAAAGACTGGTTGGGAATTTCTCAAGAATCTGCTCATAATAGATATTATTGAGCGTGAATGGCTTGTAGCTATAATAGATTGGCTCATAGCCGTTTTCTTTGAGGATTTCCATAAAGCGAATACAAGCATCTGTGTTTGCTTGTTTATCTTCGCTAGCGTGATCTTCGTAGTCAAGACACAAGTATTTTACTTTTTGAGGGACATTGTCAAGGAAGTAGCGTGCTTCTCGCTCTGCTTCTTCGATGTCACCACCAAACCAAGCAAAGTGATAAAATCCAACAGGATTGGATTGCTCAATTTGAGCAGATAAGCAAGGGTTTAGATAATTTGTACTTTCAGAAACTTTGATAATAGTATTCTGTGTACCCATGTCAGCCAAAATACCTGTAATATCGTATCCATTGTGGCTAGATACGTCGATGAATAAGTCGTTTTTCTTCATTGTTCTCTCCTAATCCTCGCTTGGCTCGTAGTATTCGAGCGCTCTTTTGCTATCAGAAATTCCTGCAGTTGTTGGGTCATTGACAACACCAATCAAGACAAGGATGTAAACGAATGTGTTCACACCGTCCTGGATATTTTTGGGGATTTCAAGGCCGAATTGTTGGGCCATAAGGAAGATTGCTCCAAGAAGAGCAATGAGCGTTGTTTTGTTTTGCAAGCGCAATTTCCAGTTAATCATTTTGAGTTTCTCCTTTTATTGTTTATTGTTGTTTGTTTTGAATTAAGCTTTTAAGCTCTCTTACATCCTCACCAAGCGATTTCACTTGCTCAGCTAGTACTAAGATAGCCTTATTTTGTTCATCGTGGTTATCGAGTCGCTTGTTGGCTGATGTCTTGAATTCGTTCAGATTTTCGATATCTTTCTCTAAAATCGTAAGACGATTTTCCTGCTTGGTTGCTTTATCTTTCATCGAAAAATAAAGACCAATCACAGGAATGAGGGTGATAAAGATCTGTACGAGAAATCGTTCATAACCTGGCATACAACCTCCTTCTAATCAATGCGTGGCATGACCACGGTAAGCACACCTTGTTGTAGCATTTCAGCAAGCGACTGTTCTTTCCATGTGTAGCCCTCTGTTGGCTGCATTTGGAACTTAAAGATAGTCTTAGTTCCACTCGGCCATTTCGGATTCGTATCAAACGGATAAGCACCTGAGATGATGTCTCCGTTGTTGTAACGTTTGTCCTTAGCAAGCGGCTTGATGAATGCTGCTACCTTTCCATAAGCGTGGGTAGGCATACCTCCATTTTGAGATACTGCCAAGGCAATCAAGACCTCTGTAATAGCTGAAACAGTATCAAGATTTTCCTTGTTTTCGGTTACTGCTTGCTCAGCTTTATCCGTTGCCTCTTTGTTCTTTTGTAGTTCTTGAGCTACTTTGCTGAATTTTTCGTTTTCAGCTCGATTGGGGAAATTTTCCTCATAGAGCGACTCAAGAGCTAATTCAAAAAGCTCTGTATTAGACAAGCTGATTTTATCAGCTGGTAGCAAGATAGGTACGATAGCACCATCTGTATTGACTAATGTGACCTTTGTAGCGGATTCTTTTCCGCTGCCATCATATTCCAAGGACTTTGTCCCATACTCTAATTTCATAGTTCCTCCTTAAATTTTGAATGAAACGTTATCTAGGTTTAACCATTTTTCGTCAACGTTTCCCTTTACGACTACGTTACCGCTCGGATAAATGCCTAAAACAGCCATGCCATAGCTATTATTTAGAGCTGATACAAACATAGTTTGTTTAGGTCTAAAGCCGACAGGTAAGACTCCTATGACTGTCTCTTTTGTTGTTTTGCCTTTGTAAGCCGTGCCTCTGATGTAAACCACTCCATCAAATGTTTTTGAGTACTGAACTTTGTCGTAATCAGGATGATGTACCCAGCTGTTTTGTAAAGGTAGGACTTGCCAAGTAGAGTCTTGAGTGTATTTTTGGATGTCATCTTTTGTAGCAATCTCTTTCCATTGCGTCGGAGCCCATTTATTGGCATTGTTATAGACTCTAACAAATACACGCCCTGTCCCTATTGAGATGAAAAATTGGACGCCTTTCCAGCTATCAAGCCAAAAATTTTGATACAGACCCCACTCACCGTTTTTTCCTGTTGGATTGTCATCGTATTTGCCTGTTCTCCAACCAAATTCTGTAGCTTGTTTATTCCAAATATCATCCCATTGAGCACTACCTTTACTTAAGCTACCATCAGCATTAGTCAGCTGATACTGCTGAATGGGCTTGTTGTTAGCAAAGATGTCCCCTTTGACATCAAGAGCGCCCTGCTCACGAATTTTATTGACCCCAACCCCTGACCTTTCATAAGACAAGACTACGCTCTCTGTGGCCACGTTTACCATGAAATCAGACCGTGTGAATTTGTCCTCAAGCGTGCCAATAACGACCCAGGACTGATTAGCTAGATAATTGCCTGCTAGATTAGCCTGAGAATTGACTAGATTTGAGATACTTGTCCAGGATCCAGTGGCTGGTCCTGTGTCTACTTGAAAGTTAGTAGTCCCAAGCCTTGCAACTTTGAAAGTCAAGGTCATTGAGTTCTTTTGACTTCCTGCCACCGTCAGAGGGGCGATTTTGGCATTTCTCGTAGCTGTTAGAGTGCTAGAGGTTGAGCCTGTCCTTGCAATACTAAAGCTCAAGGCAGGAGCAAAATACTCAAGCACGGTCACGGATACCTCTTTAGTATCTGACCATCTGCCACGACTATCAGACACGCTCGCTCTGATTTTGATGGTGCCGTGATAGTTCATAATGCCAAGACTTCCACCGTTTGAGCTTGTGGATTGGTTTTTGCCGACAATTTCAGCATAGTATCCAGTGATGGACGAGCCGTAAGAGCCGACCGCACCATTAAACGCTACTTTGATGTTAGAGATTACTTGGATGAACGTGTTTCCGCTTGGGATGAGATTTTGAGCAGCACCATTCAAGTCTGTCAATGAGACCCCTGTAAAAGTGGGCTTGACATTGGTTGGCACGCTAGCTGTTAGTGTGGTTGACTGTGTACCTGTCTTAGTAGATCCTGAGTAGGTATCTACATAGATAGTACCTGTCCCACTCGCTGAGTTTGGAATATCGTTGGCAAAATCAAGAGGTATCGTCCAGCTAGTGGATGTGTCTACATTGCTTGCAATCGTTCCGCTCTTGCCAGACCAGGAATAGCGCACTGTATGCTTAAAGCTGGAGCTCTGACGATTGATATTGATAGTAACCGCACTACCAATGACTCCAGCGCTCACGCTTACAGAGCTAGAGCGTGGGATAGTCGTCAGACTGAGGCTTGCTGATACTGTAATAGTCCCATGCAGCCCGTTATTGGGGTTGAACGTGCATGATATAGGTAAGGTCTTAGTCCCATCCGCATTGTGGCTGATTGTACTTGACCCACTAGCAAGAGTGTACTCCTCGCCTGATGTTTCCCACGTTGGGTAGCTGTAATGCACGTTTCGACCGTCTAAATTGAGAGACAAAGTACTGTCTCCTTGATGGTTATGAGTGTAATAGGCGCCTGTACGGCTAACTGTCATCCGCCAGTTAACGGTTGAGGTGTTATCTGTGATACTCTGAGAGCCCTGCTCTACATAGACATTGAGATACAAACTCCCACTTGAGTTACTAAATTTAGCCATTTTACTCCTTTCTATCCTACATAACGAATGACGTTCATGTCAGGATTGATATGATATTGTTCCTCTCTAAAACGTCCAATCTGGATTGTTTTAGAGAAAATACCATTCTCGATATGAATGACCCCTTGACTGATATACATAACCTCTACACCAGCACTAAACATTGAGATACGACCGTTAGGATTGAACATCATGCTAGAGCTACCGTCATTCTTACCAATCACAAGCCCCTCATTTGAGGAACTCATATAGGTATCGATGAAATTCCAGCGGTCAGAGAGCTCTCCAAGGTCTTTGGCAATATTAGAGACACGCTGACTAGCTGAAATCAAATCTTTCTCAGCTTGCGCCCTTGCGGTCTCGTTAGACTGGACAAAGTCCTTATAAGCTTTTATCCAGTTATTAAGCGTGTCAGCGCTAGCCTTAGCCTCAAGTTCAGCCTGGATAATTCCAGCTTTCTCATTGAGCGCATTGAGTTGCTCCTGAGTTAGTGCTTGGTCAGCTTTAGAGTTTATAGTCTCTTGCACGTCTTCATCTGACAATCTAAAATCAGTCATTACATTGCCAATTTCAAGCTGAACATCTGTAACATACAGATTGACAATCTTGTCATATCCGACATAGAGCATGACTCTGAGTTCATCAAATGGTACATCGTGCTTTGCTGAAAGAGAGAAACGCTGGTATTTGTCGGTTATTTGGGAAGTAGGTATATCAAGCCATGATTGTCTGGTGATGACTCCATCTTTTAAGAAGTGAATCCCAATGTGGGCCTCTTGAGGCGCTCCATCTTTTGCAAACAATGCTGAAACAGTGACCGGAGTGTCGGCCGGCTGAGACAATGGAATTTTTTGGTAAATTCCTTTCCATCGAGGAATGACCGTATCATTCTCGCTAAACATATGTAAGCCTGGTCTGCCCTTATTAGCTGCAGAATGAGTGAAATTATACGCTAATCCATTTACAGAGGCTCTGCTCCACTTATTCTCTCCAGAGAGAAATGAGGCATTTCTGATATAGTTTTTTCCGCCAACCTGGACATTATCAAAGAGAGCTGTCCACTTGTACAGTTCAGGATTTTGACTATCTGCCTCAGTGAAATCCGTTAGCGTCCCTAAATAGCGCTTATTTGAGCTATCAGTTGTACTGAAACCATCACGACCGTCAGCGGAGTTAGCCCAGGCTCGGTGAAAGTATGGAGTACGTCCATCTGCTCCAGGATTACCTGGAATACCTTGAGGGCCGTCCTTACCGTTTAAGCCATCTGGGCCTCTCCACCTCGTCCAGCGATAGTCAGCAGGATTGACGCTGTCAGTTGAGTTAAAATCAACATAGACCCCTATATAGGCCTTGTCAGCGTTAGTCTGGCTAAATCCACTACCTGAGATAGTATCGGCGTAGGCAATGTGAGTGTACTGTGTACGGCCATCAGCTCCTTTAGTCCCAGGGATACCTTGGTCACCTTTTGGGCCTTGCAAACCTTGGAGCCCTTGTAGCCCACGCTCCCCCCTTTCGCCTTTTTCTCCTCGGTCACCTTTGGGACCAAGGTCTCCTTTCGGGCCTGCGTCCCCTTTTTGGCCTTGGAGACCATCAGACGTATTAATAAGAGTCAACTGCTCGGACGCTACCTCTTTGTTATCAACCCATGCAGAAACAGTCAAAACCATCTTTTGGTTGATGTCGGCAGCTCTCACAATGTAACTAGAGCTTGTAGCCTTGATTACACCATCCACAACCCAACGCCAGCCGCTATTGATGACTTTATTACCTCGCATTAAAGTAGGGGTCACAATAGTCTGACCTTGGCCATTCTTAAAGGCTATACCGTTGTCTGTAGCTAGCTTGATAGTGTAGGGCTTAGCGTCCTCTATCATTCTGTCTAGCTGTTGCTGAATGCCCTGAGATAGACGATTTTCAAGCGCCTTAGCATTTGAAAAAGTCGTTTTATTGTTTCTAGGGTTGGTAAAGCTGATGACTTGCTCAGATACCCTCATCTCAAGCAAGAGAGTAGGGCTAAAGCCGTCATCATAGACTTTGACTGTGTCTCCTATTTCAAGATCTGCAAAGCCCTCAGCCTCGTAAGTTACTGCTGGGTAACAGTTCTTTTTGAGCTCACGGTAAGCTGTTGAGCGGATGACCTCAGGATTTGAACTCTCTACAGTCATGTCCTTACGAGTCCACTGGTCACGGTCACCTGTTGAATGCGTGAAAGTAGACGGATACATCTGCATTGAAAGAGGGGCATACAAAGCAGCCCCTGACTGGTAGAACTCACGTTCTCCCTTTGCATTGTTGACAGACCAAGGGCCAAGCCCTCTAATATCAACTACGTTGCCTTTGTCATCCTTACCTGTTGGGACAACCGTGTTATAGATTCCAGTTTTGTCAATCGTCCTAGTGATTGTCTTGAGGTTTTTACCATACTTCAAGATTTTTGGGCTAATTTGACCTACTCCCTGATGGCTATCGTCGTGCTCATGATAGACATTGACTGTAAATGACTTGATGGAGCTGTCAGCGTTGAGACGCGTGTCAAACTCAATTTCTGCGCCAAATTTCTTAGCTAGACTAAGTAATCTGTTGAGTTTGGTGTCTGTCCCCTCCCACTCAGCAGAGATTTTCTTATTAGCAACCTCATTGATACCGATTTTCAAGAAAGTATAGTTGAGCAAGTCCATTTCCTCACAAAATTCCTTAAAACTCATTGCCTTAGGAGACTTGTAAGGGATAGAGTACTCATTGATCAGCTCAAGGTTTAGGTTGATACTGTAACACTTGATAACTTTCTCATTTTCCTCGATTTTTCGGATTGTATGTAGGTAAGTTCTGCCCTTGTATCTGAATGAAACAAAGGCTTTCTCATTGAGAGAGTTATAGGTCCTCTTTTTGCCTATGTCTGAGATAATAGCCTTTTTAAAGACCGTAAAATCAAAGGTACTAGAGCCAGTTTCCAGGTATCTTGTCCAGGCATCATTGAAATAGTTCAATGTATCCTGTTTGTCATTGTCCACAAAGGCCACTTTTCTCAAATTTGAGTCATGTATTGTCAATAACATTGCTATAGATACCTTTCTTTAAATTCTACTTTGACAGTGGGCTTGGTCTTGACCCAACTTGAGCAATAGACTTCGAGCTGACTGTTTCCAGGTGGAATAGTCAAGAAACTTGAGCCATCCACAACATCTACAATCTTCTCAAGGCCGTCCACTGTAACGGTGTCATTCTCGCTGTTTAGCACAACGTTTGAGCCGATTGGGTAGCGGTTCGGCACATCACCGATTCCTGGCACAAAATCTTTGCGATAAAGCAGTTCATCTATGTACATGTGAGTAACCATAGGCTTATCATGGTAAGCCCCAAGCATGACATGGATTTTGGCTGACTTTCTGCCTTTGATTTCAGGAATGGTAAAGCTGTAATGAGAGCCTTTGTAGTATACCTGGACCCTGTCATCATTCCGCTTTATTTCAAATTGTCCGTTCGAGGACGTGAATGGGTTCACCTTACTATCTGACAGGCCCGTAAAATTCCAGCATTTAAGAAAGTAATAGCTACCCTTTCCGTCAGATCCAAACACATTAAACTCACAATCTTGTCCTTGTGTTCGCTTGAACGTTTCGACGCCATACAAAAACTGGCCTGCTGTATCAGATACAGTAATCTTGATAAAGCCATATTGATTGATGGCGCCAGGTAAAAAAATCTGTTTACCAAAAATATAGTCATCAAGAGAGCCGATACCTCCAGCGCTGTCTACAGGGATGTCCCATGTCAAGCCTGTAGCGTAGTTTTTAGTATTAGCGCCGTCAAACTGATCTCTTAGCTTAATGTGCTTTTTATCCCATAAAGTCAGGATTTCAGATACACCTTTCACATTCTCGCTGTTGTCGTTTGTGATCGTCTTGTTCTTTGTTGCTCTAGTAAAACCATCTGAGATTTTATTACCTCGGAAATCAAGTAACACCTCAGAGCGTTTGACTATGCCTGTATCGGCTTCCTCACGGTCTCCAACTTCAAAAGCTCCACTAGTATTGACGAGACCGATATAGCCGTTCTCAGCGTTGTTTTTGACAGTAACGACAGGAAAAGCTGGGACATTGCCATTATTGACCAAATTAAAAACAACTTTGTCAGGTTGCTCTTGTCCGTTATCAAAGCGCCTATAAGTCGTGCCATGTGCGACACCGTCAG
>CAUVMH010000019.1:0-25870 GCA_963552835.1 uncultured Streptococcus sp.
CCAGATAGTGGAACGATTCAGATTGACAATTTTAAAGTTGATTTTTCTCAGATTAACCAAGAAGAGATTCTAACCCTTCGTCGCAAGTTATCTATGGTTTTCCAACAGTTTAATTTGTTTGAACGCCGAACAGCTCTTGACAATGTCAAGGAAGGTTTGGTTGTTGTTAAAAAATTATCCGACGATGAAGCAACAAAAATCGCCAAGGAAGAGTTGGCTAAGGTTGGGCTTTCTGATCGTGAAAACCATTACCCTCGCCACTTATCAGGTGGACAAAAGCAACGGGTTGCCCTCGCGCGTGCGCTTGCTATGAAACCAGATGTCTTGCTCTTGGACGAACCCACTTCAGCTCTAGACCCAGAATTGGTCGGTGAGGTAGAGAAGTCTATTGCAGACGCTGCCAAGTCAGGTCAGACCATGATTTTGGTCAGTCACGATATGTCTTTTGTAACCCAAGTGGCAGATAAGGTTTTATTCCTAGATAAGGGGAAAATCATCGAGTCTGGCACACCGGATGAAATCATCAATCATCCAAAAGAAGAACGGACAAAAGAATTCTTCGCTAGTTACAAACGGACTTATATTTGATATAATAGAAAAAGGAAAACTCAGTTAGTTGGACTAGCTGAGTTTACTCTTTAAAAAAGATAGAAACGAGAGAGATCATGCTGCTGCAACTGTTTTCTTTATATTTCGAGAGTTTGATCTTAACGACCATCCTTGTCGTGATTTTTCTGGGGATTTGGATTGGATTGAGAGCCATGTCTGGTGTGGACAAGACAGCCAAGGCTCGTCAAGCTCATCTCTATGATATGATTATGATTGGAGTTTTGGTCGTTCCGGTGTTATCCTTTGCCGTCATGAGTTTGCTCTTGGTTTTCAAGGCATAATCCTTGCGTGACTAGCAAGAATAAGTTAGAATAAAGATAGTTACAACAAGAAAGAAGGAATCGAAATGTACGATACGATTATTATCGGTGCTGGACCTGCGGGAATGACCGCTGCCTTATATGCTGCTCGAAGCAATCTGAAAGTAGGCTTGATTGAAGGTGGTCTGCCAGGCGGGCAAATGAATAACACATCTGATATTGAAAACTATCCAGGTTATGCCAACATCAGTGGACCTGAATTGGCTGAAAAGATGTTTGAACCACTTGAAAACCTTGGAGTGGAGCATCTTTATGGCTACGTTGAGAATATTGAAGACCAGGGTGACTATAAGAAGGTAATCACTGATGATCAAGTTTACGAAACCCGTACTGTCATTGTAGCAACTGGGTCAAAACACCGTCTCTTGGGTGTCCCCGGAGAAGAAGAACTGAACAGTCGTGGTGTTTCTTACTGTGCAGTCTGTGATGGAGCTTTCTTCCGTGACCAAGACTTGCTCGTAGTCGGTGGTGGAGATTCAGCGGTAGAAGAGGCTCTCTTCTTGACACGCTTTGCCAAGACTGTCACTATTGTTCACCGTCGTGATCAACTTCGTGCCCAAAAGGTTTTGCAAGACCGTGCCTTTGCTAATGAGAAAGTCAACTTTATCTGGGATTCTGTCGTCAAGGAAATTAAAGGTGAAAACCGAGTAGAATCTGTTGTATTTGAAAATGTAAAAACGGGTAAAGTAACAGAGCAAGCCTTCGGTGGTGTCTTTATCTATGTTGGTTTGGATCCTGTTAGTGATTTTGTTAAAGAATTGAATATTCAAGACCAGGCAGGCTGGATTGTGACAGACAATCACATGAAAACTGCCGTTGACGGTATCTTTGCGGTTGGGGATGTTCGCCAAAAAGATCTTCGCCAAGTGACAACAGCAGTTGGAGATGGGGCTATCGCTGGTCAAGAAGCCTATAAATTTATCACAGAACATAGTTAAGCAAAAAAGTTTCCAATCACTTGATTGGAAACTTTTTTATAGTCTGTTTCGGAAAACTTCGTACATGAGAATGGCTGCAGCAACACTGGCATTGAGGCTTTGAACATGTCCATTCATGGGAATGGTAATCATCTCATCAACCTGTTTTTTGATGTTGCTAGAGATGCCTTTTCCTTCATTTCCGATGATGAGGGCGATTTTTCCTTTTGTATTCCACTTGTGGCAAGGAGTACCGTTCATATCCGTTCCAAAGGTCCAGAAGCCTTCATCCTTGAGTTTGTCTAGAGTTTGACTGAGGTTGGTCACTCGCGCAATCGGTACATGCTCAATAGCACCTGTGGCCGTTTTGGCAACGACAGGAGTCACTCCGACGGCACGGTGCTTGGGAATGATGACACCTGAAACATTGGTCGCATCAGCAGTCCTTAAGATAGAACCTAAGTTGTGAGGGTCAGTTAGACCATCCAGAATCAACAGAAGTGGATTTTCTTCTTGGCGTGTTTTGGCAAGGATGTGATCCAGCTCGCTATAGGCAAATTCGGACACTCGTAGAACAAAACCTTGGTGGACAGCGCCTTCGGTCATTTCAGAGAGGGATTTTTTTGAAGTCCAAGAGATGGATACCTTTTTCTCAGCAGCCAGTTCCTTGACTTTCTCAACATTCTTACCTCGGAGATCATCTTGGAGGTAGAGTTTGTTTCCTGTATTTGCAAGGAGGGCTTCGGTAACGGCGTGGACGCCATAGACAATATCATTTGTTTTCATGCCTCTATTATAACACAAAACCCCGTCTTGCAACGGGATTTTCTTTATTCGAGGATGAGGAGTCCATCTTTGATAGCAAATGGGTCTTTCTCATTGATACGATCGTAGAACATGATTCCGTTGATGTGGTCAATTTCATGTTGGACAACGATAGAGTTGTATCCTTTAAGCTTGATGCGGTGTTTTTCTCCGTCCTTGTCAAAGTAATCAACAGTGACGCGGGCATGACGAACAACATAGCCTGGAACTACACGGTCGACAGATAGGCACCCTTCTCCTTCACCGAGGGCGGCGTCCTGAACAGAGTGAGAGACGATTTTTGGATTGTACATAACAGCTTGCAGGTCGTAGGCTTCCTGAGGAGTTTCACCTTCTTCCACAATATTGGGGACTAAAACAGCGATAATGCGTTTTGAGATATCTAACTGAGGAGCAGCCAATCCAACCCCACCACGCAAGCCCATTTTCTCAGCCATAACAGGATCCTGAGAATTTTTGAGGAATTGCATCATCTTTTCTCCAAGGATGATTTCCTGGTCAGACAGTGGGAAAGTGACCTCCTCAGCAACCGCGCGTAAAGTTGGGTTCCCCTCACGGATAATATCGTTCATATTAATTAAATGAGCAGCTTTTGTAATACGTTCTATAGCAGACATTTTCTCTCCTTTCATTACCTCTACATGATAACACAAAATAGGCGAGAAAGAAAGTCACAGAAGTTCCTAAAAAATAATATAATAAACGGTATTCCTCTTTTGTCTGTGGTATAATAAAAGAAAAGACTTGCAGTAAAAGCAAGGGGGGAATAAAGATGGAAAAGCGACAAGATAGACGGTCTCATGGTCCTATTTTTGGATTGTTGAAGAGTAGTATTGGTTTCTTTAGGAATTATAAATCTTGGACAAATGCCCAGTTTATTACGGTGCTGTTGCTTGCAGTTTCCTTGTCTATGGGGCTGAACTTGTTGACCCAAGCAGTACAAGGTAACAAGGGAACAAGTCCGAGTGGTCAAACTCTTGATTCTGCTCAGATGTCTGGTCAGTCTAAGGAAAATCAGTCTGCCGAAACGACAGCTCGTATCATGGCAAATGGTGATCTTCTCTACCATATTCCTATCTACCGAACAGCTCTGAAAGAAGATGGAACCTATGATTTCCATGAAAATTTTGAGTATGTAAAACCCTGGCTCAAACAAGCGGATTTAGTGCTTGGTGACTTTGAAGGAACGGTGAACAAGGACCACTACTTGGCAGGTTACCCTCTCTTTAATGCACCTGTAGAAGTCATGGATGCTATCAAGGATGCAGGCTATCAAGTTCTAGACTTGGCTCATAATCACATCTTGGATTCTCAGATAGAGGGAGTGGTTTCGACAGCAGAAGCTATTGAAAAGGTAGGAATGACACCCATAGGAGTCTATACACATGAATCCCGTGACCAAGCTCCGCTAGTTATCAAGGAAGTCAATGGTATCAAGGTAGCTCTCCTAGCCTATTCTTACGGTTTTAATGGCATTGAGCAGTATATCTCTCAAGAGGATTATAATCGCTATCTTTCTGACCTGAATGAAGATAAGATGAAGGCAGAAATTGAGCGTGCAGAGAAGGAAGCGGATATTACTGTCATCATGCCTCAGATGGGAATTGAGTACCAGCTAGAACCAACGGAAGAACAGAAAACACTGTACCATAAGATGATTGACTGGGGAGCAGATATTATCTTTGGAGGGCATCCTCACGTCGTTGAACCTGCTGAAACAGTTGAAAAAGATGGTGACAAAAAACTGATCATCTACTCCATGGGGAATTTCCTCTCAAATCAGCGCATTGAAACCATGCAAGATGAGGAAAATGCCAAGTGGACGGAGCGCGGTGTTCTCATGGATGTGACCATTAAGAAAAAAGATGGCAAGACTAGGATTGAAACGGCCAAAGCGCATCCTACTTGGGTCAATCGAACACCCAAAGGGACTTACTCTCCAGAAGGCTATCCGCTCTTCCTCTATCAGACCTATATCCTAGAGGACTTCATTGAGGGAGGCAGTCACCGTGACAAGTTGGACGAGGCGACCAAGGAACGAATTGACACGGCCTATAAAGAAATGAATGAACATGTAGGGTTGAAGTGGTAGGTGCTCACCCTAAAGGAGATAGGATGACGATTAAATTAATTGCAACAGACATGGATGGAACCTTGCTAGACCCGAGGGGGCAGCTAGATCTGCCCCGCTTGGAAAAGATTTTAGATCAGCTGGATCAAAGGGATATCCGTTTTGTCATTGCGACAGGGAATGAAGTTCACCGTATGAGGCAATTACTGGAGCACTTGGCGAGTAGAGTAGTTCTAGTCGTTGCCAATGGGGCGCGTATTTTTGAAAACAACGAACTGATTCAAGCACAGACCTGGGATGATGCTATGGTTGACACGGCTTTAGTTCATTTTAAAGGGAGGGAGTGCCGAGATCAGTTCGTCGTCACTAGTATGAATGGGAGTTTTGTCAAGAAAGGAACTGTTTTTACAGAACTTGATAAATTTATGACTCCTGAGATGATTGAAAAGCTCTATCGGCATACAAACTTTGTTGAAGAGCTCAGATCGGATCTCTTCGGTGGGGTGCTAAAGATGAGTATGGTCGTTGGTGAAGAACGCTCTAGTTCTGTTTTGCAGGAAATCAATGACCTCTTTGATGGGCATGTAAGAGCCGTTTCCAGTGGTTATGGTTGTATCGATATCCTACAGGCTGGTGTTCACAAGGCTTGGGGATTGGAAGAATTACTCAAGCGCTGGAATTTGCAATCGGAACAAGTCATGGCTTTTGGTGACAGTGAAAATGATGTCGAAATGTTAGAGCTGGCTGGAATTGCCTATGCGATGGAAAATGCAGATGATAATGTCAAGGCAATTGCGACTGCCCTAGCACCAGCTAACAGCCAGGCGGGCGTTTATCAAGTCCTAGAGAATTGGTTAGAGAAAGAGGGATAGGGTGGCAGTACAGTTATTAGAGAATTGGCTCTTAAAGGAGCAGGAAAAAATTCAAACCAAGTATCGTGAATTGAATCAAGTATCTGTTCTAGAGCCAGATATCATCTTTATTGGTGATTCGATAGTGGAATATTACCCTCTTCAAGAGTTGTTTGGGGTTGCCAAGACGATTGTTAATCGTGGCATCCGAGGCTACCAGACGGGGCTTCTACTAGACAATCTTGATGCTCATCTTTATGGTGATGCTGTCGATCAAATTGTTCTCTTAATTGGGACAAACGATATCGGAAAAGATATTCCCATGAATGAAGCCTTGGATAATCTTGAAGGTGTGATTCAATCGATTGCTCGAGATTATCCGCTGTCACAAATAAAGCTCCTTTCGATTCTGCCAGTCAATGAAGGAGAAGAATACAAGCAGACAGTATATATTCGTACCAATGAAAAGATCAAGGAATGGAATCAGGCCTATGAGGCTCTAGCCTCCGCCTATATGCAGGTAGATTTTGTACCAATTTATGATAGTTTGACAGATTCAGAAGGTCAACTTAAATCAGCCTATACAACGGATGGTCTCCATCTAAGTGTAGCGGGTTATCAAGCCTTATCAGATGCTTTGAAAACGTATCTTTTCTAAAGAATTGGCTTGATTTTGCATTTTTTATGAAGTTAGGTTATAATAGTTCTATAATCTTGGGGTCGTTACGGATTCGACAGGCATTATGAGGCATATTTTGCAACCCGTGTGGCGACGTAAACGCTCAGTTAAATATAACTGCAAAAAATAACACTTCTTACGCTCTAGCAGCCTAAAAACCAGCAGGCGTGACCTGATTTGGATTGCTCGTGTTCAATGACAGGTCTTATGATTAGCGAGATACGATCAAGCCTTGTCTAGCGGTTTGATAAGAGATTGATAGACTCGCAGTTCCTAGGCTTGAGTTATGTGTCGAGGAGCTGTTAAAACAATACATAACCTATGGTTGTAGACAAATATGTTGGCAGGTGTTTGGACGTGGGTTCGACTCCCACCGGCTCCATTATTCTTTCACCAACCTTGGAAAAACGTTGTTAAATCAACGTTTTTTGTTTTTGCCTTTTGTATTCCTTGGTATTCTTTTGCTAAAAAAGGATATAACAAAGGATACAACATTTTTGTCGTATCCTAGAAATCTATATCCTTTTGTTTTATGAAATCATATAGTGTTTGTATTATTTGATTTTTAAATGCTTGCGATAAAAAAACTGCATTGAGGTGCAGTTTTTCTTTTTTCTACGGAAGACATGGGATTCGAACCCACGCACGCTGTTACACGCCTACCGCGTTTCCAACACGGCCTCTTAAGCCTCTTGAGTAATCTTCCAATACTTACTCAAATAGTCTACCATAAAGCCACTTATCTTGCAATAAAAATTTTGGAAATAAGGAAAATGATAGAATTTGAGAGAAAATGATAAAAAATGCTTGACTTTGATAGAAATTGTGCTAGAATGAATAGTGTAAACGATAACAGGAGGTGATTTGGTGTTAAAAACTGAGCGGAAGCAACTGATTTTAGAGGAGTTAAATCAACATCATGTAGTTTCCCTAGAAAAATTGGTCAGTCTATTAGAAACATCAGAATCAACGGTACGAAGAGATTTGGATGAGTTGGAGGCGGAAAACAAACTTCGCCGTGTGCATGGTGGAGCAGAATTGCCCCACTCCTTGCAGGAAGAAGAAACCATCCAAGAAAAATCTGTCAAAAACCTTCAAGAGAAGAAGCTACTGGCTCAGAAAGCAGCCTCTCTTATTAAGGAAAAAGATGTCATTTTTATCGATGCTGGAACGACAACTGCTTTTTTAATCAAGGAATTGGTTAATAAGAATATTACAGTTGTGACCAACTCCATTCACCATGCGGTTCAGTTGGTTGAAAAACAGATTCCAACGGTCATGGTTGGAGGAAGTGTCAAGATGGCGACAGATGCTAGTATCGGGGGCGTTGCTCTTAACCAGATTAACCAATTGCACTTTGACCGTGCCTTTATTGGGATGAATGGTGTCGACGATGGTTATTATACGACTCCTGATATGGAAGAGGGAGCTGTGAAACGTGCCATTTTGGAGAATGCCAAACAAACCTATGTCTTGGTTGATTCGTCTAAGATTGGACAAACTTGCTTTGCCAAGGTAGCACCACTTAAACGCGCCATTGTTATTACAAGTCAAGGGCATGAGCTCTTGCAGGCTATTAAGAAGAAAACGGAGGTAATAGAAGTATGATTTATACAGTCACACTCAATCCATCCATTGACTATATCGTGCGCTTGGACCAAGTTCAAGTCGGTAGTGTCAATCGTATGGACAGTGATGATAAGTTTGCTGGTGGGAAAGGAATCAATGTCAGTCGTGTCTTGAAACGCTTGGGTATTCCCAATACTGCGACTGGATTTATCGGAGGTTTTACTGGTAAATTTATCACAGATACTTTGTCAGAAGAGAAAATCGAAACGCGTTTTGTTCAAGTAGCAGAAGATACTCGTATCAATGTTAAAATCAAAGCAGACCAAGAAACAGAAATCAATGGAACGGGTCCAAATGTGGAACCAGCTCAGCTAGAAGAATTGAAAGCTATTTTGTCTAGTCTGACAGCAGATGATACGGTGGTGTTTGCAGGTTCGAGTGCTAAGAACCTAGGCAATGTTATCTATAAGGATTTGATTGCATTGACACGCCAGACTGGTGCGCAAGTGGTTTGTGACTTTGAAGGACAGATCTTGATTGATAGTTTAGACTACCAGCCACTTTTGGTTAAACCAAACAATCACGAACTTGGAGCTATCTTTGGAGTGAAACTCGAAAGTTTAGATGAAATCGAGAAATATGCTCGTGAGTTACTAGCTAAAGGTGCTCAAAACGTTATCATCTCTATGGCTGGCGACGGTGCCCTTCTTGTCACATCTGAGGGAGCATACTTCGCTAAACCAATCAAGGGAACTGTGAAAAATTCAGTCGGAGCTGGTGACTCTATGGTTGCTGGATTTACCGGTGAATTTGTCAAATCAAAAGACGCAGTAGAGGCCTTCAAATGGGGAGTGGCTTGTGGGACAGCAACTACTTTCTCTGATGACTTGGCAACTGCAGCATTTATAAAAGAAACTTATGAAAAAGTTGAGGTAGAAAAACGATGAAAATTCAAGACCTATTGAGAAAAGATGTCATGTTGCTGGATTTGCAGGCGACTGAAAAAACAGCAGCTATCGAAGAGATGATTCATAGCTTGGTAGATCACGGTTATGTGACGGATTTTGAAACCTTTAAAGAAGGAATCTTAGCGCGTGAAGCTCTCACTTCCACTGGTTTGGGTGACGGAATTGCTATGCCTCACAGTAAAAACTCTGCTGTAAAAGAAGCGACAGTTCTCTTTGCTAAGTCAAACAAGGGTGTTGACTACGAAAGCTTGGATGGGCAACCAACAGACCTCTTCTTCATGATTGCAGCTCCAGAAGGTGCCAATGATACTCACTTGGCAGCCTTGGCAGAATTGTCTCAATACTTGATGAAAGATGGTTTCGCTGACAAACTTCGCCAAGTAACATCTGCAGATCAAGTTATCGAACTTTTTGACCAAGCTTCAGAAAAAGCTGAGGAGCCTGTTCAAGCACCTGCCAATGAATCTGGCGACTTTATCGTAGCTGTTACAGCTTGTACGACAGGTATCGCTCACACTTACATGGCTCAAGAAGCTCTTCAAAAAGTAGCTGCTGAAATGGGTGTTGGGATCAAGGTTGAAACCAATGGTGCTAGCGGTGTTGGAAATCAACTAACTGCAGAGGACATCCGCAAGGCTAAAGCTGTTATCATCGCTGCTGACAAGGCTGTTGAGATGGATCGTTTCGATGGCAAACCATTGGTTAATCGTCCAGTTGCAGACGGTATCCGTAAGACAGAAGAATTGATCAACTTGGCTCTTTCTGGGGATGCTGAAGTTTACCATGCTGCTAACGGAGCAAAAACTGCAACAGCATCTAATGAAAAACAAGGCCCTGGTGCTGCCTTCTACAAACATTTGATGAGTGGTGTATCTCAAATGTTGCCATTCGTTATCGGTGGTGGTATCATGATTGCCCTTGCTTTCTTGATTGATGGTGCTTTGGGTGTGCCACAAGATAGTCTTGGCAATCTCGGATCTTACCATGAGCTCGCTTCTATGTTCATGAAAATTGGTGGTGCTGCCTTTGGCTTGATGCTTCCAGTCTTTGCAGGATATGTTGCCTACTCTATCGCTGAAAAACCAGGTTTGGTAGCAGGTTTTGTGGCTGGTGCTATTGCTAAAGAAGGTTTTGCCTTTGGTAAAATCCCTTATGCAGCTGGTGGTGAAGCAACTTCAACACTTGCAGGTGTCTCATCTGGTTTCCTAGGTGCCCTTGTTGGTGGATTTATCGCAGGTGCCTTGGTTCTTGCTATCAAGAAATACGTTAAAGTTCCTCGTTCACTTGAAGGTGCTAAATCAATCCTTCTCTTGCCACTTCTTGGAACAATCTTAACAGGATTTGTCATGCTAGCTGTTAACATCCCGATGGCAGCAATCAACACTGCGATGAATGACTTCCTAGGCGGTCTTGGAGGCGGTTCAGCTGTCCTTCTTGGTATCGTTCTTGGTGGAATGATGGCTGTCGATATGGGTGGACCAGTTAATAAAGCGGCCTATGTCTTTGGTACAGGTACGCTTGCAGCGACTGTGTCAACAGGTGGTTCTGTAGCCATGGCAGCAGTTATGGCTGGAGGAATGGTTCCACCACTTGCTATCTTTGTCGCAACCCTTCTTTTCAAAGATAAATTTACCAAAGAAGAACGTAACTCTGGTTTGACAAACATCATCATGGGCTTGTCATTTATCACTGAGGGAGCGATTCCGTTTGGTGCAGCTGACCCAGCTCGTGCTATCCCAAGCTTCATCCTTGGTTCTGCAGTAGCAGGAGGACTCGTTGGTCTTGCTGGTATCAAATTGATGGCACCACACGGAGGAATCTTCGTTATCGCTCTAACTTCAAATGCCCTTCTTTACCTTGCTTCAGTCTTGGTAGGAGCAATCGTAAGTGGTGTGGTTTATGGTTACCTTCGTAAACCATTAGAAAAATAATCACAAATACTCAAATGACTGAACACGAAAGTAGTCAGTCATTTTTTGATGATGGAGTTAGGGAGGACGGTATTTAAAGTGATATAATAGAGGTAAATCTTAGAGAATTTAAATGATAGAATGCTGAAGTTCTACAAATATCTTAGAGGAGATAAGTGTCATGAGTGATTCTAGAGAAGAAGGAATCGACAAACTAGAAAAGGAACAGCTCGGTCGCAAAAGTCTTACAAAAGAAGCGTTACAAGGAACTTATGCCAGCTTGGTGGAGGAAGATTTTCCTGATTCTAAGCGAATTCATTTTATAGCTGATTTAGGTAGGAGCCCAGAAATTGCCTTTCATTTTGAACTCATTTGCAACGATTGGGAGGAAGGAACTGACCTAAATTTTGAAGCAAGTTTTGACCAGCATGGGCAGGAGGGAATAGACTATCTTTTGGAAACTCTCAATCAAGAGGAAGATGAGAGTCAACGCATTTTGATTGTTTATTTCCTAGCGAAAATCCTTTCCAAAGTAAGACATAGAGATTTTTATGCATCTTCTTGCAAGCAAGTACTTCCTGTTCTAATCTCTCTTTTACCTAGTTCAGAAGCTTCGAATCGTAGAAAGCTAATCATTGCCCTAGGTTGGATTGGTTCAATAAGTGAGATAGAAATCTTAGGGCAACATCTCTTGACTGACCAAGATGCACTTTGTCGTGCCTGGTCTGCCAGTAGTTTGATGCAATTATCTTTTCATCAAGTTGAAAAAGAAGTCTTGATGGAGAAAACGAAGGATTTGTTTCGAGAGGCGATTCCAGAAGAAAAGGACTTTCTGGCTTGTGCTCTGATGATAGAAGCAGCTCAAGTTTTATTTGGGAAAAAATGGATTCCTACATCTGCTGTAGAGAAGTTGGAAATCGAAAAGATTGAGAAGGCAAGAAAATCAGCAATTAGATTTTTGAAGAAGTAGTGAGACAAGGTTGTTGAAAAATCATATAGAATAGAAAATTCAGAAATATCAACGAAAGATGATTGTGTCTAGTAGATGCAGTCATTTTTTTGATTTCTCTAGATGTTTCTGAAATATGGTATAATAGAAACATGGCAAACAAGAATACTACAAAAACAAGACGAAGACCGTCTAAAGCAGAACTCGAAAGAAAACAGGCTATCCAGAGGATGTTGATTTCCTTAGGGATTGCCTTATTATTAATCTTTGCAGCCCTCAAACTCGGTGCAGCTGGTGTCACTCTTTACAATCTCATTCGACTGTTAGTCGGAAGTTTGGCCTATGTGGCTATAGGCGGTCTCCTCATCTATCTTTTTCTTTTTAAATGGATACGCAAGCAAGAGGGGCTTCTGTCAGGATTTCTCTGTATCTTCGCTGGTTTGCTCTTGATTTTTGAGGCCTATCTTGTCTGGAAGTTTGGCTTGGAGCAGTCAGTTCTAAAAGGGACCTTGGCTCAAGTTATGACGGATCTGACTGGTATGCGGGTGACTAGCTTTGCTGGTGGAGGTCTGCTAGGTGTTGGACTTTATATCCCCATATCCTTTCTTTTCTCCAATATCGGATCGTACTTTATTGGAGTTCTCTTGATTCTAGTTGGGGCTCTCTTGGTCAGTCCTTGGTCTATTTATGATGTTGCAGCCTTTATTGGAGCTCAGTTCAGATCCTTCATGGAAAAACAGGAACAGAGAAAACAGGAACGCTTCATCAAGAGAGAAGAAGAGAAGGCTCGTCAAGAAGCTGAAGAAGCAGCAAGAATTCAGAGGGAACAAGAAGAACAGGATGCACTACCGCTTCCTCCTGTAGATCCTGAAACTGGAGAAATCTTACCAGAAGTTCCAGACTATGATCTTCCGCCAATTCCTGAAAAAGAATGGAATGAACCGGAGATTATCCTTCCTCAGGCTGACGTTGAAGTTCCAGATGAGAAAGAAGATTTTAAGGATGAAGAGGTGCAGGTTGATTTTTCTGCCAAGGAAGCCCTCGAATACAAGCTACCAAGCTTGCAACTCTTTGCGCCAGATAAACCCAAAGATCAGTCCAAGGAAAAGAAGATTGTTCGAGAAAATATCAAAATCTTAGAAGAAACCTTTGCCAGCTTTGGTATCAAGGTAACGGTTGAACGGGCTGAAATCGGCCCATCAGTGACCAAGTATGAAGTCAAGCCAGCAGTTGGTGTACGGGTTAACCGCATTTCCAATCTGGCAGACGACTTAGCGCTGGCTCTGGCGGCCAAGGATGTTCGGATTGAGGCTCCAATACCTGGTAAATCCTTAGTCGGAATTGAGGTTCCTAACTCTGAGATCGCGACCGTTTCCTTCCGCGAACTCTGGGAACAGTCTCAAACAAAACCAGAAAATCTCCTTGAAATCCCTCTAGGTAAGGCGGTCAATGGAACTGCTCGAACCTTTGACCTTTCCAAGATGCCCCACCTACTCGTTGCAGGTTCGACGGGATCAGGGAAGTCAGTCGCAGTTAACGGTATCATTGCCAGCATTCTCATGAAAGCAAGACCCGACCAGGTCAAGTTTATGATGGTGGATCCAAAGATGGTTGAGTTGTCGGTTTACAATGACATTCCTCACCTTTTGATTCCAGTTGTGACCAATCCACGCAAGGCCAGCAAGGCCTTACAAAAAGTCGTGGATGAGATGGAAAACCGTTATGAACTCTTCGCTAAGGTTGGTGTGCGAAATATCGCTGGCTACAATGCCAAGGTTGAGGAATTTAATAGCCAATCTGAGTACAAACAAGTACCACTTCCTTTGATTGTTGTCATTGTGGATGAGTTGGCTGACCTCATGATGGTGGCTAGCAAGGAAGTGGAAGATGCCATCATTCGTCTCGGACAGAAGGCACGTGCCGCAGGGATTCACATGATTCTCGCAACGCAACGTCCATCAGTCGATGTTATCTCTGGTCTTATCAAGGCCAATGTCCCATCTCGTGTGGCTTTTGCAGTTTCATCGGGCACAGATTCACGAACCATCTTGGATGAGAATGGAGCAGAAAAATTGCTTGGTCGAGGAGACATGCTCTTTAAACCAATCGATGAAAATCACCCAGTCCGTCTGCAAGGATCCTTTATCTCGGATGATGATGTTGAACGCATCGTAAACTTCATCAAGGCTCAGGCGGATGCGGACTACGATGAGAGTTTTGACCCAGGTGAGGTTTCTGAAAATGAAGGAGAATTTTCAGATGGTGAAGCTGGCGGCGATCCGCTTTTTGAAGAAGCTAAGGCTCTGGTTATCGAGACGCAGAAAGCCAGTGCTTCGATGATTCAGCGTCGTTTGTCGGTTGGATTTAACCGTGCGACCCGCCTTATGGAAGAACTCGAAATGGCGGGTGTTATCGGTCCAGCTGAAGGAACCAAACCACGAAAAGTATTGCAACAATAAAAAAAATAGCTTCTTTCCAAAGCTGGAAGGAAGCTATTTTAGTGGTTATTGATTGCTTTTGTTTTCGGAACTAGTCGTTTTGGACGAGTTTCCACTATCAGTTGTTTCTTTTGTTGAGGAAGGTGTAGAAGAATCCTGAGTTGTTGTTTTCTTCTCTTCTTTTTGCTCTTCCTTTTTATTGGATTGAGGAGTTTCTTCCTGCGAGGTATTTTCTTTAGTAGAAGTGTTGTCCTTGTTAGGTGTAGTATTTTCCTGAGGGGATTCCTTTTGAATTTCCTTGACAACAGTTGTTTGGGTTGTCGTCGGTTCTTTTTTATTGTTTTTGCTATTATCCATGGCGTTCATGATGGTGATAGTAGCGGTGATTAGACCAAGGATACTACCGATGGTAGCAATCGTTTTTTGAAAGACAGTAAACCCCTTTTTGATATGCTCAGTTTTTGGTTTTGAAGTTCTATGATAGTTAGACATGATACTCTCCTTTTATTATGATTTATTATACCTCATTTCTTTAAAAAAATCTTAAAAAAAAGAGAAATTGCCCTTTCTTGTCGCAAGCTTCGTTTCATGATACAATAGAAGAAGTGATTTTAGAAAGCGTGAGAAAACATGATCTACTTTGATAATTCGGCAACGACCAAGCCTTATCCTGAAGCACTTGAAACTTATACGCAGGTCGCTTCGAAAATTGTAGGAAATCCATCCAGTCTCCATCGTTTGGGAGACCAGGCGACACGAATTTTAGATGCTTCCCGGCAGCAAATTGCAGATTTGATTGGCAAGAAGAGTGATGAAATCTTCTTTACCTCTGGTGGAACAGAAGGAGATAACTGGGTCATCAAGGGTGTGGCCTTTGAAAAATCCCAGTTTGGCAAGCATATCATCGTATCAGCCATTGAGCATCCAGCAGTCAAGGAATCAGCCCTCTGGCTAAAAAATCAAGGTTTTGAGGTGGATATTGCTCCAGTGGATGAGAAAGGATTTGTGGATGTTGAAGCATTAGCAGATTTGATACGTCCTGATACGACTCTCGTCTCCATCATGGCAGTTAACAACGAAATTGGCTCTATCCAGCCTATTGAGGCTATTTCGAAACTGTTAGCAGATAAGCCGACCATTTCCTTCCATGTTGATGCGGTTCAGGCACTCGCTAAGATTCCGACTGAAAACTATCTGACAGATCGAGTGGATTTCGCAACCTTTTCGAGTCATAAGTTTCATGGTGTCAGAGGTGTTGGATTTGTCTATATCAAGTCTGGTAAGAGGATCATGCCTCTTTTAACAGGTGGTGGTCAAGAGGGAGACTATCGTTCGACAACTGAGAATGTAGCAGGGATCGCAGCAACAGCCAAGGCCCTCCGTTTGTCTATGGAAAAGTTAGATATCTTTACTAATAAGACGGGGCAGATGAAATCAGTCATTCGCCAAGCGCTTTTGGACTATCCAGATATTTTTGTCTTTTCAGATGAGGAAGACTTTGCCCCTCATATCCTGACTTTTGGAATCAAGGGTGTTCGTGGTGAAGTCATTGTTCACGCATTTGAAGACTATGATATTTTCATCTCCACAACCTCGGCTTGTTCATCCAAGGCTGGAAAACCTGCGGGGACCTTGATTGCCATGGGAGTGGACAAAGATAAGGCCCAGTCAGCTGTGCGCCTAAGCCTAGACCTTGAAAATGATATGAGTCAGGTCGAGCAGTTCTTGACCAAACTAAAATTAATTTACAATCAAACTAGAAAAGTAAGATAGGAGCATTCATGCAGTATTCAGAAATTATGATTCGCTACGGAGAGTTATCAACCAAGGGCAAAAACCGTATGCGGTTCATCAATAAACTTCGTAATAATATTTCGGACGTCTTGTCCATCTATCCCCAAGTTAAGGTAACCGCTGATCGCGACCGTGCCCACGCTTACCTGAATGGAGCCGACTACACAGCAGTTGCAGAATCTCTCAAACAAGTCTTCGGGATTCAGAATTTTTCTCCAGTATATAAGGTTGAAAAATCTGTAGAAGTTCTGAAGTCTTCTGTCCAAGAGATCATGACAGATATCTACAAGGAAGGCATGACCTTTAAGATTTCTAGTAAGCGTAGCGATCACAACTTTGAACTTGACAGTCGTGAACTCAACCAAACACTTGGAGGGGCTGTTTTCGAAGCAATTCCAAATGTCCAAGCTCAAATGAAAAATCCTGATATCAATCTTCAGGTGGAGATTCGTGAGGAAGCAGCTTATCTTTCCTATGAAACCATTCGTGGAGCGGGTGGCTTGCCTGTGGGTACTTCTGGTAAGGGCATGCTCATGTTGTCAGGGGGGATTGATTCACCTGTTGCAGGCTATCTAGCCCTTAAACGTGGAGTAGATATTGAGGCCGTTCACTTTGCCAGCCCACCTTACACAAGTCCAGGTGCCCTTAAAAAAGCCCAAGATTTGACTCGTAAATTGACCAAGTTCGGTGGCAATATCCAGTTTATCGAAGTACCTTTCACAGAGATTCAAGAGGAAATCAAGGCTAAGGCGCCAGAAGCCTACCTCATGACCTTGACGCGTCGTTTTATGATGCGCATTACCGACCGTATCCGTGAGGTACGAAATGGTTTAGTTATCATCAATGGGGAAAGTCTAGGTCAGGTGGCTAGCCAAACCCTTGAAAGTATGCAGGCTATCAACGCTGTGACTAATACTCCCATCATCCGCCCTGTGGTTACGATGGACAAGTTGGAAATCATTGACATCGCCCAGAAAATCGATACCTTTGACATTTCTATCCAACCCTTTGAAGACTGCTGTACTATTTTTGCGCCTGATCGTCCTAAGACCAATCCTAAGATTAAGAATGCAGAGCAGTATGAAGCACGCATGGATGTCGAAGGCTTGGTTGAGCGAGCAGTGGCAGGAATAATGATTACTGAGATTACACCTCAAGCTGAAAAAGATGAAGTTGATAACTTGATTGACAATCTCCTCTAATCAGAAAATCCAGAAGAATTCAGAAAAATAAATGAAAAAAGTTAGTTATTTATCCTTAAAATGGACATTTACTGACTTTTTTCTATTTTTTATGGTATAATGAGATAAAATTTTGAATATAGAGAGTTTTCTGACAATGAATCATTCCTACTTTTACTTAAAAATGAAAGAACACAAACTCAAGGTTCCTTATACAGGAAAAGAGCGTCGTGTGCGTGTGCTCCTGCCAAAGGACTACGAGAAAGACACAGACCGTTTTTATCCTGTAGTTTACTTTCATGACGGGCAAAATGTCTTTTACAGCAAGGAGTCTTATATCGGACACTCTTGGAAAATTATTCCAGCCATTAAGCGAAATCCTGACATCAGTCGCATGATTGTCGTTGCTATTGATAATGATGGTATGGGACGGATGAATGAGTACGCAGCTTGGAAGTTTCAAGAATCTCCTATACCAGGGCAGCAGTTTGGCGGTAAGGGTGTGGAGTATGCCGAGTTTGTCATGGAGGTGGTCAAGCCTTTTATCGATGAAACCTATCGTACCAAAGCTAATCGCCAGCATACGGCTATGATTGGTTCGTCACTAGGAGGCAATATTACTCAGTTTATCGGACTAGAGTACCAAGATCGAATTGGTTGTCTAGGTGTCTTTTCATCTGCTAACTGGCTTCACCAAGAAGCCTTTAACCGCTACATTGAGCGTAAGAAATTGTCGCCTGAACAGCGCATTTTCATCTATGTAGGGACAGAAGAAGCAGACGATACGGACAAGACTTTGATGGCTGGCAATATCAAACAAGCCTATATCGACTCGTCGCTTCGCTATTACCATGATTTGATTTCAGGTGGAGTAGGCTTGGATAATCTTGTCTTGAAAGTTCAGTCTGGTGCCATCCATAGTGAGATTCCATGGTCGGAAAATTTACCAGACTGTCTCCGATTTTTTGCGGAGAAATGGTAAGTTAGGAAAGGAGAAAGCCAATGCATATTGAAAACCTCAGCCACTGGAGTGGCAATCTTAATCGTGAAATGTACCTTAACCGTTACGGACATGCTGGAATTCCAGTTGTGGTTTTTGCTTCATCTGGTGGCAGTCACAACGAATACTATGATTTTGGCATGATTGACGCCTGTGCTTCCTTTATCGAGGAGGGGCGTGTCCAGTTCTTTACTCTCTCCAGTGTCGACAGTGAGAGCTGGTTGGCTACTTGGAAAAATGGTCATGACCAGGCGGAGATGCACCGCGCCTACGAACGCTATGTAATTGAGGAAGCCATTCCTTTTATCAAGCATAAGACAGGTTGGTTTGATGGTATGATGACGACAGGTTGCTCGATGGGGGCCTACCATGCACTTAATTTCTTCCTCCAGCATCCAGATGTCTTTACCAAGGTGATTGCACTCAGTGGTGTTTACGACGCACGTTTCTTTGTTGGCGATTACTACAATGACGATGCTATTTACCAAAACTCGCCTGTAGATTATATCTGGAATCAAAACGATGGCTGGTTTATTGATCGTTACCGTCAGGCAGAAATTATAGTTTGTACCGGTCTTGGGGCTTGGGAGCACGATGGCTTGCCATCCTACTACAAACTCAAAGAAGCTTTTGACCAGAAACAAATCCCTGCTTGGTTTGCAGAGTGGGGATATGATGTCGCTCATGACTGGGATTGGTGGCGCAAACAAATGCCCTACTTCCTCGGTCACCTGTATCTATAAAAGGAGTTGCCTATGAATTACCTTGTTATCTCCCCCTACTATCCACAAAATTTTCAACAGTTTACAATTGAGCTAGCCAATAAAGGCATCACCGTTTTGGGGATTGGTCAGGAACCTTACGAACAACTAGATGAACCTTTGCGCAATAGCCTGACCGAGTATTTCCGTGTGGACAATCTTGAGAACATAGACGAAGTCAAACGTGCAGTAGCTTTTCTTTTCTATAAGCATGGCCCAATCGACCGCATCGAGTCCCACAATGAATACTGGCTTGAGCTGGACGCAACACTCAGAGAGCAATTCAATGTCTTTGGTGCCAAACCAGAGGATCTCAAAAAGACCAAGTTTAAGTCTGAGATGAAGAAACTTTTCAAAAAAGCAGGTGTCCCTGTGGTACCTGGTGCTGTTATCCAGACGGAAGCAGATGTGGATAAAGCAGTGAAAGAAATCGGTCTACCAATGATTGCCAAACCTGATAATGGGGTGGGGGCGGCAGCAACCTTTAAACTTGAAAACCAAACAGATGTGGACCGTTTTAAGGCAGAATGGGACCATTCAACCGTCTATTTCTTTGAAAAATTTGTCACTTCTAGCGAAATCTGTACCTTTGACGGACTAGTGGACAAGGACGGTAAGATTGTCTTTTCAACGACTTTTGACTACGCCCATACACCACTGGATCTCATGCTTTACAAGATGGATAATGCTTATTATGTTCTCAAGGATATGGATCCCAAATTGCGCAAGTATGGTGAAGCCATTGTCAAAGAATTTGGCATGAAGGAACGTTTCTTCCATATCGAATTCTTCCGTGAGGGAAATGACTATATCGCCATTGAGTACAACAATCGTCCTGCGGGTGGCTTTACGATTGATGTTTACAATTATGCCCACTCCTTTGATCTCTACCGAGGTTATGCGGCTATTGTAGCAGGGGAGCCATTCCCTAGTTCATATTTTGAACCCCTCTATTGCTTGGCGACTGCTCGGCGTTTAAGTTCAAATTATGTTTACTCAGAAGAGGAGCTACTAGCTAAATACCAAGGAGGTTTTAAGGCTAAGAAAATCATGCCAGCAGCCTTTGCAGAGTTACAAGGAGATATCCTCTATATGTTGACAACTCCAAGTCGTGAGGAGCTGGATCAGATGTTAGCAGACTTTGGTCAACGTCAGGAGTAACGAAAGGATGAAAGAGGTTTGACTTCTTTTGTCCTTTTCTTAAAGATAAGTTAAATAAAGCGTTTTCCATAGATTCTTTTAGAAAATCTGTTGCTAAAAGGTCTAAAAATTGATAGAATAAGGATTGTCTAAAAAAATTAAGGAGAATCTATCAAATGGATTTTACATGGGCTATTAAATATGCCACTGAATTTTTGGGAACTGCCATTTTGATCATTCTTGGTAATGGTGCAGTTGCTAACGTTGAACTTAAAGGTACGAAAGGTCACCAAAGTGGCTGGCTCGTTATCGCGGTTGGTTATGGTATGGGGGTTATGATCCCAGCCTTGATGTTCGGTAATGTATCTGGTAACCACATCAACCCAGCTTTCACACTTGGACTTGCTGTGAGTGGACTTTTCCCTTGGGAACAAGTACCATATTACATCCTTGCGCAAGTTTTAGGAGCGATTTTTGGTCAAGCTATGGTTGTGGCAACTCACCGTCCTTACTACTTGAAAACAGAGAATTCTAATAACATTTTGGGTACTTTCTCAACGATTTCAAGTGTTGATCACGGTACAAAAGAATCACGTTTCGCAGCAAGCGTAAATGGTTTTATCAATGAGTTTGTCGGTTCGTTTATTTTGTTCTTTGCAGCCCTAGGCATGACTAAAAACTTTTTTGGTGCGGAAGTAATGCAATACATGAAGCAAATGGCAACGCAGGCTAATCAAACAGTTGACTTTTCTGAATTAGCTATTAAGGCTCAAATAGCACCACACACAGCAGCAGGTCTTTCAGTAGCTCATTTAGGACTTGGTTTCCTAGTAATGGCTTTGGTAACTTCACTCGGTGGACCTACTGGACCTGGTTTGAACCCAGCTCGTGACTTTGGACCACGTCTTCTTCACGAACTCCTTCCAAAATCAGTTCTTGGTCAACACAAGGGTGATTCAAAATGGTGGTATGCTTGGGTTCCAGTTGTAGCTCCAATTGCAGCGGGTATTGCAGCAGTAGCACTATTCAAACTACTTTACCTATAAAAAACGAAACTGGGGAAACCCAGTTTTTTTCTTGGAAAATTTTCTAATTTAAACAAATATGGCTTGTAAAATATTCTAAAATCCTTTAAAATAAAAGAGTTGGAGGAATTTATGGATGTGAATAAGATTGTTCGGATCATTCCGACTTTGAAAGTTAATAATCGAAAATTAAATGAGACATTTTACATTGAAACTCTAGGAATGAAACCCTTACTAGAAGAGTCTGCCTTTCTTTCATTAGGTGACCAGACGGGTACGGAGAGATTGATTTTAGAAGAAGCTCCAAGCATGCGAACTCGTAGAGTTGAAGGACTTAAGAAGCTAGCTAGACTCTTGATAAAGGTTGAGGATCCTTCTGAAATCGAGGCCCTTCTTTCTCAAATGAAGTCTCTTCCTCGCTTATTTAAAGGAAGCCGTGGATATGCTTTTGAGATTGTTTCTCCTGAAGAGGATGTGATCCTTGTTCATGCAGAAAATGATATAAGAAATTTGGTTCCACTGGAAACTGTTCCTGAATTTTATTCAAATACAAGTATAAAATACGTGAGCCAATTTGATGTTTCTATGGAGTTGCGTTTGCCTGAGGGGACAGAGAGTTTACTTGATTCTGAAGGAGTAGCGTCAGCAATCACCTTTACTAAAGGGCAAGGGCCAGATTTGGCTGTTGAAAACAATGTTACTTGGGACCTGACGATGTTGAAATTTTTAGTAAAGAATTTTGATCTAACCAGTCTTCGTCAAAAATTTGAAAAGACAGGCTACTTTGTCCCTAAGTCTGAAAAATTCTTCCTTGGTAAAGATACCAATAACATTGAATTGTGGTTTGAAGAAGCATGAAGTTGGAAAAAATTCTAAGAAAAATAGAAAATCAAATCGAGGCAGGGATTTATCCCGGGGCCTCTTTTGCGTATTATAAGGATGGTGAATGGAAAGAGTCTTATCTAGGATTGAGTGATCCAGAAAGGGGCTTGAAAACAGAGAGCGGTTTGGTCTATGATCTGGCCAGTGTGAGTAAAGTTGTGGGAGTGGGGACGGTTCTCATCTTCTTGTGGCTGCAGGGCATATTAGATATTGATCGATCGGTGACGGATTTTTTACCGGAGTGTGATTATTCTGATATCACTATACGGCAACTTCTGACCCATGCCACAGACTTGGACCCCTTTATTCCCAATCGAGACAAGTTAAGTGCAGAGGAATTAAGAGAAGCCATGTTTCACCTCAATAGACGAAATCAGCCAGCCTTCCTATACTCGGATGTTCATTTTTTACTCTTGGGCTTTCTTTTGGAAAAAATCTTTAACCAAGACTTGGATCAGATTATAGAAGAACAAGTTTTGAAACCATGGGGGATGAAGGAAACGATGTTTGGTCCCGTTGAGGTTGCTGTACCAACAGTGAGAGGAGTGGAGGCCGGAATCATTCACGATCCTAAAGCCCGTCTATTAGGAAAACACGCTGGTAGTGCAGGTTTGTTTTCGACTGTTAAGGATTTGCAGAT
Source organism: uncultured Streptococcus sp. (assembly GCA_963552835.1). Taxonomy (GTDB): domain Bacteria; phylum Bacillota; class Bacilli; order Lactobacillales; family Streptococcaceae; genus Streptococcus. The sequence goes on from CAUVMH010000019.1 coordinate 22,530, forward strand.
CTTTCTGGAACATTACTTGAAAGATGATTTTGCTGCAGAATTGAGCCGAAATTTTTCTCCTTTAGATGATAAGGAGCGGTCTCTAGCCTGGAATCTGGAGGGAGCTTGGCTCGACCATACGGGCTATACGGGTACCTTTATCATGTGGAATCGAGAGAAGCAGGAGGCGGCTATCTTTTTATCCAATCGAACGTATGAGAAGGATGAGCGTGCCCAGTGGATAGTCGATCGAAATCAAGTGATGGAAATGATTCGTCAAGAGGAGTAGGGAGAAGCATGTCAAAAATCGTAAAAGGAACTCTGTATACAGTAGTGGCAGGGATTGCTTGGGGCTTGTCTGGAACCAGTGGCCAATACCTGATGGCACACGGGATTTCTGCTCTAGTCTTGACCAATTTGCGACTTATCATTGCAGGCTTGGCACTGGTAGCCTTATCCTATATGACTGCAAAGGATAAACTCCTTGCTTTTTTAAAAGACAGGAAAAGCCTTTACTCTCTCTTGTTATTTGCCTTATTTGGACTTTTCTTAAACCAGTTTGCCTATCTTTCTGCCATTCAGGAAACCAATGCTGGAACGGCGACGGTTCTCCAGTATGTATGTCCTGTTGGAATCTTGATTTATACTTGTATCAAGGACAAGGTAGCACCGACTCTGGCTGAGATTATTTCGATTGGCTTGGCTATAGGAGGAACTTTTCTGATTGCGACGCACGGGAAAGTTGACCAGTTGTCTGTCACACCCCTAGGCCTTTTCTGGGGACTCTTTTCTGCCTTGACCTATGCCCTCTATATTATCCTTCCCATCGCTTTGATTAAGAAGTGGGGCAGTATTTTGGTGATTGGTGTTGGGATGGTTATTTCTGGTGTGGTGGCTCTTCCCTTTACAGGAGTCTTACAGGCCAGCATACCGACTAGCTTAGATTTTCTCTTTGCATTTGCTGGGATTATCATCATCGGAACGGTTTTTGCCTATACAGCTTTCCTAAAAGGAGCTAGTCTGATAGGCCCTGTTAAGTCTAGTTTATTGGCTTCCATAGAACCAATTTCAGCCGTTTTCTTTGCCTTTCTGATTATGAAGGAACAGTTTTATGCGATTGATTTTGTCGGTATGGCCATGATTTTACTAGCCGTGACCATTATTTCTTTGAAAGATTTACTGCTGGAAATAAAGAGTAAGTAATTAAAAAATCCGCTCAATCGAGTGGATTTTGTGTGTATAGATGATTAGTCTTTATTTTCGTGTGGCAAAATCAAGTTTAAGATAATTCCTGTCATGGCTGATAGAGCAGTACCTGAAAGTGTAACTGGGCCAAGTTTGAGGATAGCTCCACCAAGTCCAAGTACTAACATGGCACTTGCAATGATGAGATTACGCATCTGGCTGAAGTCAACGCGCTCTTTAATCAAAACTTTTAGACCGTTGCTGGCGATAACTCCGTAGAGAAGGATGGACATGCCACCAAGCACAGCATTTGGAATGGTTGAAATCAAGGCAGTGAATTTACCTAGGAAGCTAAGAGCAATCGCGATAAAGGCCGCGTTACGGATAACAGAGACAGAAGCGATACGAGTCATCCCGATAACCCCTGTATTTTCTCCGTAGGTCGTATTAGCTGGTCCACCGAGGAAGGCAGATACAGATGTCGCGATACCGTCACCGAGAAGCGTACGGTGAAGTCCTGGTTCTTTCAGGAATTGACGGCCACAGATTTGGCTCAAAACTGTGTGGTCACCGATGTGTTCTGAAATTGTTACAATTGCGATTGGCAAGATGGCGATGGTTTCAGGACCGAAGTACAAGTTGTACTCTTTAAAGGCACCACCCGTATTAAATGGCAAGTAGAAACCAGGGATTTCAAACCAGTTGGCTTGAAGAACAGGAGTGAAGTTAACTAATCCAAGAACTAGGGCAAATAGGTATCCACCGATGATGGCAAAGAGGAAAGGAATGATACGGAGGAAACCTTTTCCTTTTGTATTGATAAAGGCTGCAATCAAGAACGTAACAACGGCTACAAGGGCATTTTTCCAGTTTCCATCTGCTACAAGTCCAGCATTCGTTACAGCTGAACCAGCAAGTCCAAGACCGATAACGATAATCATAGGTCCGATAATAATTGGTGGCAAGAGTTTGTCAATCCATTTCGTACCTGCAAAACGAACACTTGCTGCTACAAGGACATAGACCAAACCAGTCAGGATAACTCCAGTTTGAGCGGCAGATACATCGCCCCCCATTTCTTTCATGGCTAGAGACATAGCCGTGATAAAGGCGAATGAAGAACCTAGATAAACTGGAACCTTAAAGCCAGTAGAAATCATGTAGATAAGTGTTCCAATACCAGAAGCAAAGAGAGCAACCGATACGGGCATTCCCAAAATTAAGGGAACGAGAATGGTTGCACCAAACATGGCAAATACGTGCTGGAAGCTGAGAAGAATACCTTTACCAGCAGAAGGACGTTGATCAACGTCTAGTAACAAGTCAACAGTTGATTCCTGTTTCATAAAAACCTCACTTTTGGGCACCAAAAAAGAGCCCATTATTTTACAGCAATAGGCCCTCAGAGTAAGACTTTTTAAAAAATAGCTATCTTTTAAAAATTTATATAAATCTGCGCCTTCGTCACCTCACAGGATGACATTAAAAACCTTTGCTTGTGATAGTATAGCAGAAAAAAATGATTTTGTAAATCATTTTTTCCCGAGCCTGGAAATGCGAGAGCGAGGTCCGTTTTGTAAATAATTTTTTTACTAAAAAAATTAAAGTGGGCGTTTGTTTGGCATGCCAGCCTTTCTTGGGTACTTGTTAGGCGTCTCCTTTTTCTTTTCGACGACAGTGATGTAGCGCGGATCTCCATTTGGCAGGGCATAGCTGAGGTTGTCCTCTACCTTGCTGAAGAGGAGGTTGAGGGCATTCTTAGCTTCTAGCAATTCCTCAGGTGCATTGCTGGCCTTGAGTGCCAATAGTTTGCCACCGACTTTAAGATAGGGAATAGTCAATTCAGATAGGACCTGCATACGGGCAACCGCACGAGCCGTCACCACATCAAACTGGGCACGGAAGTTCTTATCTTGGGCAAAGTCTTCTGCCCGTCCATGGTAAAAGTGAACACCTTCCAAATCCAGCTCCTGAGCCAATAGTTGGAGGAAGTTGATGCGCTTATTGAGCGAATCAATGATGGTCACATCTAGTTGAGGATAGAGAATTTTCATGGGCAGACTAGGAAATCCTGCCCCCGCTCCGATATCAAGAAGTTTGATAGTTTCATTTGAAATCAAGTCTTGCAGAATAGGTGCAATCGAATCATAAAAATGTTTGAGATAAACTTCTTCTTT
>CAUVMH010000020.1:0-25869 GCA_963552835.1 uncultured Streptococcus sp.
TGTCCTGATTGTCATAGTAGGCATCCAAAACCAAGTAATCATAGGCATTGTCACTCGATACTCCAAAAACATTCCATTTGACACTTTTCTGAGAGACAGTTGTTGCTTCTAATTTTTTGATGAGATCATTCTTTTCATCAAAATTTCTATGCTCTAGTCTATGATAGAACTGCCCCATAGAAGAAGCCCAACTTGCAAACTCTTCTTCCCACTTTTCGGTGTTGTATTGGATCAGCTTATGAAAATCTGAGTAGTTCTTCATAATCAAGGCTTGATCAGTCGGATTAGATAACTGGAGTTCTTCCATGGCTGCAACTGTGGCAGCCATCGGTGACTGAACAGTTGTATCCTTGGATTCTTTTTCGTGCGAAAGAGCTTTTCGATAGGAATCCGCTAAATAGTGAAAATAGTTGGTTGTTTCCTTGGTTTGTTGCTCCCTTGGTATTGACGGACTAGTTGCTCCATCCTCTGTCATTTTATGGCAGGCAGATAAGACTAGCATGCTAGTAGCTAGGACTAGTAGTAGCTTTTTCATGGTCAGACCTCCAAACTATCTTTATACCTTCATTATACTCCTTCCAAGCTATTTTTTCTATTGTACTCCTTGCTCTCAGAGATAGCTCTGAAAAGAATGGGGATAATAGTCAGTTCAAAATATCTTATATAGATGTTTTAGAACTTAGGAATAAGAGGGTAGCAATCCTCCATCTCTCTTAAGCATTAATCTCTTGATTGACTTTTTTATTTAGTGTTACTTTCAATATGAAATGGGTATTCTGGAGACTGTAGGTAAAGAAACTGCGCTTATAAGCTCCAATACATCTATTCCTTTGATTCGTCTGACATAGTAACGTCTGAATATCAAAATGATGGAGGGAGTTGAAACAAATGAGAACCGTAATCGTTTCATTTATCATATTGCCAATCCTGACTGGAGGAATCCTATTACAGATTTTTCTCTCCAAAAAAGAAAGTAAGTAGCTGGGTTTCATACTGCCAGGCATAACTTATTGCTTTTCTTTATTGACAATCTTCTCTCTGGCCTTAACTAACAACATAACCTGGTGGGAGATTTTCTGTCTGATTTCCTTAACTTTTTTGCTTGCAAATATCCCTACCTTTATTCTTTTGGCAATTTACTTCGCTTGTCGAAAACATTATTGAAACAATGATTATACCGGATTTGGGACAGGAGGTTGAACACGAAACAATTGATTAAGACGCCTTTTATGCCCTCGTGCTATTGTTGGGGATTAAGTAGGATTATAGGGGAAGAGATGGGCTACAGCCTGCTTTATTTTTACCTTTTGGCTCCTAGTGTCGAATTGTTATGTGGCTTTTCTGCTGGTAAAAGAAGGGTTTGTTATAAATGGTTCTTCCCATTTACAGGGATTTTTAACTGGCTCATTCCATTTGTCGTTTTTGGTGAGCGGTTTATTACAGCAGAATGGGTTTCACTAACACTTATTGCGGTAGCACCAGCTATTCTCGGTCTTTTAGCAGGAACCTTTTACAGTAAGAAAAACCGAAAGATATAAGCTCCGTGCAAGATTTAAAATAGAAACGAGGCGGAATCATTTAGTGATTTCGCCTCGCTTCTATTTCAGCGACCAAAAGTCTCTATTTGCACTTGCTCCTTTCTGAGTCTCATTCCTCAAAACAAGGGAAAAGCCCCACAAGTCAACTAACTGAGGTTGCCTGCGGGGCTCATTTTTCCACTAAATCATTCATCTTTAAACTATTTCTAGTATTTCTTCAATGAAAGACCTGACTTTTTACAACTTATAAAAAGTTATTCGTCCTCTTTTTTCTGACGTCCTGCCAAACCAAGAACTGATAGAAGCAAGCCTAGACCTGTCAGCGTCACAAGGCTTGAACCAACCTGAGATTCACCTGTTCGTGGGAGAGTATGTGCTGGGTGTTCTGGTGTGAACGGTGTCGTTGGTGCCCCTGGTTTAACTGGAGTATCAGGAGTATTAGGGACTTCTGGTGCTACTGGAACCGTAGTATAATGAACATCTTTAACAATGTTTTCTTGGGTAACAACTTCTGATGGAACAATCGCAACATCCACAGTGTAACCTGGAATCACTGGTGATGGAACTGCATCGTAGTTTGCCTTGTCGCTTCTCCAATCCGTCGTGCTCACAACAGAGCCAGTTACCTTGTCTGTCGTTACGGTACGTGTCCAAGTCGCTGTTTGTACCTTGTCTGCTGGGGTTTGACCACCTGCACCATGGTAGCGAACAGTCATGCTTACTTGTTTGGTTTCCTCAACTGAAACAGTTTTGTGTTTCAAGCGAATTACCACGTTTTGGTCTACGCTACTGTCGGTATCAAACTGAGCTGGCAATTCATCCTTAGCAGCCACTTCGTAACCCTGTGCCAAATAACTTGCAATCACAGTGTCGTATTTCGTTTGAGCAGCAGCTGGAAGAGAAGTACCTGACTCACCGTTTGTCAATTCAACTTGATTTTCCAGAGTCTGACCGGTTGTCTCATCTACAACTGTATAGGTAACCTTTTGGGTTTGAGCTGTATTCTGAGTAGTATAATGAACGTCTTTAACAATGTTTTCTTGGGTAACTGCTTCTGATGGAACGGTCGCAATATCCACTGTGTAACCTGGAATCACTGGCGATGGCACAGCATCATAGTTGGCTTTGTCACTTGTCCAATCTGTGGTGTTCACAACAGAGCCAGTCACCTTGTCTGTCGTCACGGTACGAGTCCAAGTCGCTATTTGTACCTGGTCAGCTGGTGTTTGGCTACCTGCACCATGGTAACGAACGGTCATGCTTACTGCTTTATTTTCTTGGCTAGAGCTTGTACCATGTTTCACATGAACTACTACATTTTGGTCATAACCACTATCGAGGTCAAACTTAGCTGGAAGCTGGTCTTTCGAAACCAACTCATAACCTTGGGCTAGGTAAGCGTCCACGATTGAATCATACTTCGCTTCTGTACCATTTGGAAGAGGAGTATCAGAGTTCCCACTTGTAAGCTCTTGCTTATCTTCCAAAGTAGTATTAGTCGTATCATCAATGATTGTATAGGTTACTTTTTGCTTATCTGCCTTGTATTTAACCGTAACCTTGATGTCAGCCTGATCAGCAGTTACGTTTTCTGCGTCAACTTTAGCCTTATCTGGCGTGTAGCCATCAACAGTTGGAGAAACTACCTCTGGGAAGGTTCCAGTAGATGGTGTCCAAGCCCCTGGTGTAGTAACCTTCGTCACTTCATCTATTTTCATCTCTCTAGTGAAAATCAAGGTAGATTTCTTCTCTGGAGCAGCTGGTGTGTTATCTTCTTCGTAGACGTAGTTAATCGTTTGCGTTACAGTATTGGTTTCTGTAGAAGTTGACACTTTGTGTTTCACGTGAACAACCACATTTTGATCGTGGTTACTATCAAGGTCGAACTTGGCTGGGAGCTGGTCTTTCGAAACCAATTCATAACCTTGGGCTAGGTAAGCGTCCACGATTGAATCATACTTCGCTTCTGTACCATTTGGAAGAGGGGTATCAGAGTTCCCACTTGTAAGCTCTTGTTTATCTTCCAAAGTGGTATTAGTTGTATCATCAATAATTGTATAGGTTACTTTTTGCTTGTCAGCCTTGTATTTAACCGTAACCTTGATGTCAGCCTGATCAGCAGTTACGGTTTCTGCGTCAACTTTAGCCTTATCTGGTGTGTAGCCATCAACAGTTGGAGAAACTACCTCTGGGAAGGTGCCAGTAGATGGTGCCCAAGCCCCCGGTGTAACATCCTTCGTCACTTCATCTGTTTTCACTTCTCTAGTGAAAGTCAAACTAGCTTTCTTCTCCGGAGCTGCAGGTGTATTATCATCCTCGTAGACGTAGTTAATCGTTTGCGTTACAGTCTTGGTTTCTGTAGAAGTTGACACTTTGTGTTTCAAGCGAATGACCACGTTTTGGTCCACGCTGCTGTCGGTGTCAAATTGGGCTGGCAATTCATCCTTAGAAGTCACTTCGTAACCTTGTGTTAAGTAGCCTGCGACTACGGTGTCGTATTTCGTTTGTGCTGCAGCTGGAAGAGCAGCACCAGACTCGCCTGTTGTCAATTCAACTTGATTTTCCAGAGTCTGACCTGTTGTCTCATCTAAAACTGTGTAAGTAACTTTTTGCGTTTGGATTGTGTAATATACATCCTTAACAATATTCTCTTGAGTAACGGTTTCTGCTGGAACCGTTGCAATATCCACGCTATAACCAGGAATCATTGGAGACGGAACAGCATCATAGTTTGCTTTGTCGCTTGTCCAAGCTGTGGCAGAAACTTCTGTACCTGTGATTTTATCTTTTGTTACGGTACGAGTCCAAATCGCTGTTTGCACCTTATCTGCTGGTGTTTGTCCGCCAGCACCATGGTAACGAACAGTCAAGTTTACAGACTTGCTTTCTTGGATATCAGTTGTACCATGCTTCAAGTGAACAACCACATTTTGATCGTGGCTACTGTCAAGGTCGAACTTAGCTGGAAGCTGGTCTTTAGAAACCAATTCATAACCTTGAGCTAGATAAGCATTCACCATTAAATCATATTTTTCTCGGGCACTGTCTGGAAGAGGAGTATCAGAGCCTCCGCTGGTAAGTACTTCCTTATCTTTCAGCGTTTTTTGGGCAGTGTCGTCAATGATGGTATAGGTTACTTTTTGCTTATCTGCTTTATAGGTAACCGTTTCTTCAATATCTGCGCTATCTCCCGTAATCTGTTCAACGGCTGCTACAGTTGCCTTATCTGGTGTATAACCATCAATCTTTGGAGAAACTACCTCTGGGAAGGTTCCGGTAGACGGGAACCAAGGACCCTTATAGACAATCTTATTAGTCACCAGATCCTTGTTGTTAATCCGATAGAACTTCAAAGTCTGAACCTTCGTATCCGCTGCCTCTGTGTTATCTTCATAAACATACTTGATGGTCTCTGTGACTGTCTTTGTTTCTTGAACTGCAGCTCCCTTATGACGTAGATGAACTTCAAAGGTTTGAAGATTTTCATTATAGGTTACACCAGTTGCTGGATAACCATCTGAAACGAGTCCATAATTTCGATCAGTATACGTCTTAATGGTTTCAGCTGTTCGATAAGGATCAGTCTGCCCATAAAAACCATTCAAATCCTTCGTTTCAAGCGTTTCCCCTGTTGTGTCATCGATATAAGTTACCTTTGCACTAGCTGGATTAGCTTTGTAAACAACTGTCTTTTCGATATTGTCACTGTTAGCCGTAATATTGTCAACTGCTGGAACCTCCGCTAAATCTGGAGTGTAACCTTTGATTGTTGGTGATGTTACGGCTGCAAAACTTGTTCCATTTTCCGCTGTCCAATCACCAGTTGTAACATTTGTAACAAGGTCAGTTGTTGCTGTTCTGGTGAATTTTAAGCTACTAGTATGGTCTGGAGCTGCTGGTGCACCACCCTCGTATGTATAATGGATAGTTTCCTTAACCGTCTTTTCTTCTGCTACTGACGTCTTTTTGTGTTTCAAATGAACTTCAAAGGTTTGAAGATTTTCATTATAGGTTACACCATTTGTTGGATAATTGTCTGAAACAAGTTCATAATTATTATCGGTATACGTCTTAATGGTTTCAGCTGTTCGATAAGGATCAGTCTGCCCATAAAAACCATTCAAATCCTTCGTTTCAAGAACTTTTCCTCCGTTAGTATCATCGTCAATATACGTAACTTTGGCACTAGATTTTTTAGCTGAATAGACATAATAAAATTCTTGGTCGTTGCTAGTGAATGGAATTTGTTTAGTAGTCTTTAACTGTGTACCATACGACGCGATTGCCGTATCAGCTGTTACAAGTGTGTAGCCTGTAATTGTTTTTGGATTAGCGTTATAATCAGGGGTTGGAGTGGCAGTTCCTCCTGCTGGATAACCATATTTATAGTCCTGAGTTTCAATTTCCTTGCCGTTTGTATCGACATAGTGTATTGTAATCTTCTTCTGACCTTCAGCACGCGCAACGGATGGGGTTGTTGTGGCAGAAATCGTTTCTTCTTTAAGCTTAGTTACATTACCATTGTCATCAACGTTATAACTATAACTTCTTGACTCATTCGTTATAGTATTCTTAATTGAGGAATCTGCAAAAGTAATTCGTGTTGAATGCCCAGTTCCTTGAATGACACTAGCATCCTTTAAAATAGCACTAACTTTTTTATTGACTTCTTCTGTTCTGTTGATTTCCTGATATTGATCGCCCATTTGAGCATAGTCGTCAGTTGGCCAAATATCATGATAGGTAGTAGCACCATTTCCTGTCATTTTTCCTAAATTAATAGCAACTGTGTAGGTCCCATCTCCATTATCAATAACAACTGAAGAATTTTTGCCTGCTTGCTTTAATGCTTTAAGAATAGTATCATTTGTTGAATTTGCAGGTAGATTTATTAACTTATTATCTGGATCTGAATTGATGCTAATAGAAGTTGAAGTATCTCCTTTAACAAGATATTTTCCATCCTCACTAATTGCTAAAGTAGAAGTATATCTTTTAAGGTCTGGTTTGATACTAACAATTTTTGACCCATTACCTGGTTTTATACGATGGACAGAAATGATATCACCATTTGGAATTCCTGTTTGTCCAGGGTTGGTACCATCGCTTGACAATAAATTATTATAATAATTTGCATCCCCAGTTGAAGTGCCTATTTTTATTGAATTTGCTCTATCGCTACTTGCACTATTATAAACAGCAAAAGGCGCCTGTGCTTTCTCAAATGTTCTTGGTGTTGGTTTAAAAGTAAACTTATTGCCATTTATTTCTAAAATAATATTTTCATAACTTGATTTTGCTGTAAATTTCCCAATAGTCGCTGCCTTTTGAGTAACCGATACCGTCTTTTCAGTATTTTGAGGCATATCTTGGAAGCTTTGGTCTAAGGTGATTTCATAGGCAAGATTATTTGGGGCAGAATGTACAAATTTAATTGTTCCAACACCCTCGATATGCTCTGCTGTTCCAGAACCAAGATTTGCATAGTAAGCACCGTAGGCATTATTTTCCAATTTGACCGGAATACGGAGAACATCACCTTTTTTCAGCGTCCCATCTTGTGTGATTTTAAAGTCCATTTGAACCTTGTCAAAGGAAACTTCTTGAGCAGGCAAAGGTTTTGTATCACCTGAACGCATAACAGTTCCATCTTTAGTCGTAACCGTTACTGAAAAATTCGAGATTTGAGTTGGGTTTTGTTGTAAACTTCTGCGCGTACGTACCGGAGCAGTCGAACGAGGAGTAGCTGCTGTTTGCCCATCAGTAGACTTTTCAACCAGCTTAGACTCAACAGGTGCTGGAGTTTCTTTCGCGACTGCTGTCGAGTTTGAAGGAGCTACGGATTTTTTGTCTGCCCCTTCCACTTTAGGTGCCGTTTTTGAAACTGACACTTCCTTTTCTGCTTGTTCAACAGTTGGTGCTGGACTAGTAGCTTTTTCTGTTTCCTTAACTTCTGTGGCTGAAGATACTTTCTCTGACTCCACCACTGCTGATTGATCACTATTATTTTCTGATTTCACATCAGTTGTCGAGCTAGTCTCTACTAGACTGCTCAGATTGTTGTTTTCATCTGCTTGTACAGTTGGTGTGCCAAGCGCTACTCCATATATCGCCAAGCTAGCGATTGCAATCGAAACAAGTCCAACATTTTTCTTTCGTAGAGAAAATTTTTCATGTCTTCCCTTGTAAATTTTAAAACTTTTCACTTTCTATATTCCTTTCTAAGTTTGACATATGACTATTTTATTAGAGATGAACTTTTACAACCTCTACGCATAGAAAACCTCTATTCTACATTATACATTCTGACTTCTGATAATTCAACTGATACGGTTATAATCCACCCACCTAATTTAATAAAAATCTTGATTTATATAGCTTTTAAGCGTATGCATTGATAAATATGTTATTGTATCAAATTTCCCCACTCCCTATATTTTATCTATTTTTAAATATTATATTTAAGCAAAAACATCTTCTTTTTATAAAGAAGATGTTTGTCAATATTCTACTCCTAAGTCGTATAAATCGTCGAAGCTGTCGCAATAGTATGCCACTGATTGGCTGTAGTTGCTGCGAAGTCCTTGTCTGCGTAGAAGTCAGTAAATGGTAGGATTTCAACTTCTAGCTCGTCGATGTGGTCAATCAGATCAGACAGATAAGCTTCGATACGGCTTTCTGCTCGCTTGATGCGTTGCAAGAGTCCGCCCATACGGATATCAACTGTATCCAAGCCAAAGACCTTGTTTTCTTTCAGCCATTGGTGGCTAAAGAGGGCATGGAAGTGTTCGATTTGGCTTCTAAGTTTTGGTAATTCTTGTTTTGCGATTTCTTTCAGATTTTCTTTATCACCTTCTTTGTAAGCCTGACGAAGGCGTCGTCCCACATCCACTTTACTACTTAAAATCTGGTTCAACTGGGCCTGAGTTTCAAAGAGATAAGAGTAGGCGCCAGCTTTTTCTTTGATTTCAGCAAGCGTCTCAGCAGCCTGAGCGAAGTGTGGCTTGTCCTGTTCAGGTGTCATGTGCTGGTCAAGAATCGGGCAAAGAACATCCTGATAAAAGACATAGCGGTTGGGATTGATGCCACTGAGATTGCCTGGTAGATCTGGCAAGAGGTTAGCTAGGTCAATCTGCATAAAGTCCTCAACTGATAGACCCGTATTGGTCTTGAAGTGTGCAGACAAACGGTCTAAGTCATTGCGGTAGCTGAGTTCTGCCCAGATTTGCAGACTTGGTAGAATAGAAAACTGGGCAGTTTCCCCACCATTGTCCCCCCAACCCGTTACAATGACTTCTTTGATGTCATTAGCACGACAGGCTTTGTTGGCTTCAATAGTGATGAGACGGCTGAAATGGTTGTTGGGTGTGAAACCAATCCACTTCCAAGCTCCACCTGCAAAGGCAAGGTCATGACTAATCTTGTGATGATTGCGGAAGTTACGGTTGTATTTTTCCTCACTATCCTGATAATAATCCCAGTAAACCAAGGTCACACGGTCTTTGAGACGGTCTAGGTAGACACGAGTTCCCTCTGGAATCTCCACGTCACGGTCGTACTGGCCATCCGCTGACATGAGTTTAAAGAACATATCACTCCACATCTGGCAGTGGAAACCATACTTGTCTGCAATATCCAATACGTGCTCCAAGTGTTGACACATGAGAAGACTACGATCTACAACGCCGTTCAAGATAAGGTAGCGTCCCAAGCCAACCAAATGGGCCTCGTCCATCCCGATATTGACCTTGCGAGTCTGCAATTTAGACAGAGTGGCAAACATGCCATCAATCAGGTCATACACCTTTTCTTCGCCGATAAGGAGAATATCCTCTACATCACGGAGCTCCTGCACTTCCTTGACACCCCATTTGACAAAGGCTGACAAGTGGGCCAAGGTCTGGATACAGGGAACAAAGGTCATGTCAAACTGCTGGGCATAGGCTTCAATTTCCTGTAACTCTTCAGCTGAGTAGGCACCACGGAAATAACCAAAGTAAGGTTGTCCTTCAATCTGATAGGTGTCTTCCATGTAGAGCTCAAAGGTTGAGTAGCCCATGAGAGCCAAGACCTCAATCATCTGCTTGGCAGAAGCGACATTCAAAACTGCATTGCGCGAACAGTCTGCCATGTAGGCCAAATCCTCATAAGCTGCCTGTTCCTCAATCGCTACTTTGTCACCTTCTACTAGAGCTGTTGCTAACAAGGACAAGGCGCGGTAGAGTTGATGAGGTTTGCGATAGGTCAGGTGATAATGTCCCCCCGTCAGGTGATAATGTCCCCCCTCACCCTTAATAGAGATAGAGGCTTGATTAGACTGAGCGACTGTAACTTCCACATCTGGTAAAGAGATATGTTTTGTCAGCAAGTCGATTGCCTGAGTTTGTTTGGGACTAAGTCCTGTAAAAATTACCATTGATTTTCCTCCTGCAGCCAGTTGACAAGGGCACCGTAGAGATTGGCATCTGCGTGATAGGTGCAGGCCTTGATGACTGGTGCGACCGTGTATTCTTCGTAGGTTTCGACAAAGTTATCGACAGCCTTCTTGACACCTTGGATAAAGTCTGGGTTCTGACTGATGGAGCCTCCCAGACTAATGACGTCTGGGTCGATGAGATACTGAATATTGAGCAAACCTTGCGCCAGATTACGGTTCATACGCTCAATGGCTTCTTGACAAAGAACATTGCCAGCTGCGGCCTCTTGGTAAACCTTGCGACCGTCCCAGTCAGTTTGACCAGATTTTTCAATCATGTATCGCACCATATTTCCAGTTGACGCTAGTTGCGACCAGTTGTTAAGCTTTTCTGCTGGTGCAATGGTTGTCATGTAGCCAAACTCTCCACCCAAGCCATGGCGACCTCGGTGAAGCTTGCCATTGATAATCATGGCACCGCCGATTCCTGTCCCAATCACGACACAGGCCGCATTTTCAATCTCTGGATGAGCTAGCAATTCACTTAGTCCAACACAGTTGGCATCATTTTCTAGATGGACAGGGAGTTGATGATGAGCAAGGGCCTCATACCATGAAAAACCATGGATGTAAGGTACGGCACTGATTCCCTCAATCACACCTGTTTCTTGATTGACCGCGCCTGGAACGCTCATGGCAATGCCCTTATAATCTTTCTCTGCCAAGCATTTGTCTAGCCAAGTCAGTAAATCCTCCAAGTTTTCTGGTGTCGGCATACTTGTCTTATCGAGTATTTTTCCATCAGGAGTCAGACTGGCAAACTTAATCCCAGTCCCTCCGATATCAATGGTTGCAATCGTCATATTTTCACCAAAAAAGGGGCGAATCAGTAGTTAATCCTTACTCTTTCGCCCCTCCTTTCTATCTCATAGTATTAGTTATCAAACACTTTAAAACTGTTAAATGTCTTCTTTTTTAATCAATTCTGTGCGAATCTCTTGTGGTGCTAAGAGTCCTGAATGAACCGGATAAGGTCGCTCAAGCAAGTCCAAAATGGTTTGTTGGTGCTCTGATATACGCACATTTTCTTGACTCATATTGTAGTAACGGAGGACATATCCTTCTTCATTTTCAGCAACTTTAAAGGCTGTCGGGCAGACTTGTGGCAAGCTGAGCGCCGCATGGCTCAAGAGACTGCCAGTCGCTGCAACACTTCCTTCTTGTTTAGCAACTTGAAGACTAGTGAATGGTGTTTGGAAGGCTTTAGCACGACGGAAGGCTGAGAAGCGTTCCCCTGCTTGGTGGCATTCAAGCGCAAACTCGACTTCAAACTCACGCAAGCACTGAGCTTCTGGTGTTGGGAAGTAACCCCAGTCACCTAGCTCACCTGAGGCACGAAGAATGGTCACTGCAATGGTGTCGTCTCCAAGAATTTCATACTCGTGCAATCCTTTATTTGCCACCGTCACTCCTTTTTCATCATCATAAAGGCTGACAAAGGCTTGTTGGTGTTGTGGATTTTCAGGATTTTCCCATGAAGTTGCTGGTTTGTTTGGTCGTGTCACTACCTCATAAATGCTTTCCGAATCATTGCTTGGACGCGTATTATGAGTCTTGACCAAGAGACGGATACGGTGGTCTTTGGCGGTGTTGGTAAAGCGAGTCTTGAAGCGGATTTGTGGATTATCAACAAAGACGGTCATCTCTGTTTCAAGAAGAATGCTTGTCAGTTCATCTGAACGTCGAGCTTCACGCGTCATAAACTCGATGATACCTCTTTGTTCCGCATCCAGTTTTTCGTCTGCACTTACTGGAATTGTCAATTCATGCTTGAGCAAAACCTTGACAAAACGAGCTGTATTTTCCAAGACCTCATAGCCTTTGAGTTCTGCGTAGATAGGCTCTGTTCCTTTTGGTTGGAAATAGATGTACTCATTTCCGATGTCACCACGGTCTTCAAAGCGAACAACATCTTCATAAGCTTCATGAGTTGTCTTGTCGTAGACTGTGATATTTTCATCCACACTGACCGTTACAAACGGCGTATCAATCACTCCGTTTTGGTAAATACCGTCACGGTGTTCTTGTTCTCCTTCGAGCAATTGGAAGGTTGTCCAAGAAAGTGGTGCCAGGTGAACAGGCACTGTCACGCGCACTTGTCGAGCGATACGAGCCTGACGGAACTTGTCTTTTGGCAAATCATACTCAAAATTAGCTCCCAGATCTTCGATTTTCGCTTCTACAACATGCCCTTCCAAGTCTTCGACACGGTAGCTTGGCAAGGTCAAGGCTGCCATTTTCTTATAGCCTTCTGTTGGGTGCAATTCCTTGAAATCACAAGTCGCTACATCAATCACGGTGCTGACTGTATCAACCTTGTCATGCAAGCCTGTGTTAATGACGGTAAAGAGATAGTCGCTTTGGGCTTCGTGGGTTGCGATTTTACCCTTCCATTCGTTGAGAAGATTGGTCTTAACGAAATTTCCAACTTGGTTGACCTTGGCAAAACGTGTTTCCATCTCACGGTGAACTTCGTCAATACTACAGCCACAGATACTATCATGGGGCGCATTTTGTAGAAGGACTTTCCAAGCATAGGTCAACTGGTCCTTATGGTTATGTCCGCCAGTGATAACAGTCAATGGTTCCACTACTTGTTCTAGCAGGTTGCTATTTTCTTGGAAGGCTTGTTTGAGGTAAATACGGGATGAAGAAGTGTTAGCAAGCGTGTACCAACCATCTGTTTCCTGACTTGTCAACTCACCTGTAACCGTTGATAACTGCTCTGGTAGAGCACTTTCTACTGCATGGACATAGTCATCAAAGGAACTATGCACAAAGGTCACATCTGGGAAGAGTTCATTGGCCACACGAATGGCTTCGCTCAGATTTCGCTGTACAGGCTGGTGATCACAGCCGTTCATCATCAACCATTGGTTGGTCGAAGCATAGTCACGCACGTCTGACAACTTTTGTTTCCAAAAGGCCAAGGCTTCGTCCTTATCAACTGGGATTTCATTCCCGTTACTGTACCAGTTGGCAAAGAGGATACCGAGGACACGACTTCCGTCCGCACCCTGCCAGTACATTTCTGAAAACTGGGAAGTAAACTGCTCATCTTCGAGAACTTGGTTGTCAAATCCAATCGGCTTCACACCACGCCCAAAGGCTGCCACGTGAATACCTGATTTTTGAAGGATTTGAGGAGCTTGTCCCATATTTCCAAAGGTATCTGGGAAGTAACCAATCTGGGTTGATTTGCCCCATTTTGCACATTCTGCTTGACCAATCAAGGTATTGCGGACGTTGGCTTCACTTGAAATCAAGTAATCATCCTGCAAGATGTAAAAGGGACCAATTTTGAGCTTGCCTTGGTCGATGTAACCTTGGACTTTATCGCGATTTTCAGGGCGAATTTCCAAATAGTCATCCAGGACAATGGTTTGTCCATCCAAGTGGAAACTCTTGAACTCAGGGTCATTTTCAAAGAGATCAAAGAGATTGTCAAACAATTCCACCAACTGCATACGGTGGCTTTCAAAAGGTAGATACCACTCACGGTCCCAGTGACTATGTGAGATAATATGAACTACAACATTTTCCATGAAGTAAAACCTCATTCTAACTTAAATTTTTTAACGTTTTAAATGTAAATTTGTGATTCTAACAAGAATCGATTGAGCGAAAGTGTGCTCCTTATACTAAATGAAAATCAAAGAGCAAACTAGGAAGCTAGCCGCAGTCTGCTCAAAGCACTGCTTTGAGGTTGTGGATAGAACTGATGAAGTCAGTAACCATACCTACGGCAAGGCGAAGCTGACGTGGTTTGAAGAGATTTTCGAAAAGTATTAGCGGATATCCAGATAATCCAAGACCAACTCACAGAACATCATGTTGGCCCAGGAGAACCATTCACGAGAGTAGAGAGTTGGATCGTCCACGTGGAAGCTTTCATGCATGACACCTGTACCACCATCGCAGGCAACCAGCTGATCGAGCAAGTATTTTTTCTCTGCCTTATCTCTTGTTGTCAAACCTTGGATAGATAGGGCAATCAGCCAGATATAGCGATAGAAGGTATGGGAACTTCCGAGACCACTAGCGTATTTCCCTTGATAGAAATATGGATTTTCTGGGCTCAGAATAGTGCGTCGAGTTGCTTGGTAAACTTCGTCTTCAATGTCGCAATAGCCCAGATAAGGCGCAGCCAACAAACTTGGTACGTTTGGATCATCCATGATGCTAGCATTTCCTAGGCCATCCACTTCAAAGGCGTAAATCTTTTCACCCTTGCTGTTAGTGGTGTAGGCGTAGTTTTCGATGCCTTCTTGGATTTCAGCCTGGAGACGCTTAGCATCTGCCATGATGTTTTGGCTATCAGCTAGGTCTAGTTCTGCAAAGATTTCTTGCACATAACCCAAGACGACTACGGCAAACATATTTGACGGAATCAAGTAGCTATACTGACAGCAGTCATCACTCGGACGAAAAGCTGACCAGGTCATACCTGTCACTGCAAAATCAGGTCCAAAGCCATCATTTACCAAGGTATCTTCCTTGCGATCTGTATCTCGGACAAAACGATAAGGAGAGTTCTTGTGGTCTTGTTCCACTGTCCACAGATGAAGAATTTCCTTGGTCGCTGCGACAAAAGTCTCATCAAACTGACTAGTCTCGCCAGTCTCTTTCCAGAGGAGATAAGCCAACTGCAAAGGATAGCAAAGCGAGTCCACCTCGTACTTGCGTTCCCAAATCCAGCCATTAAGGTCTGTGTGGTCGGTCTCATGGTGACCCTTCCAGTTCTCCTCAATGTTAAAGGAGTTGGCATAAGGATCCTTGAGTACTAGGGTCATTTGACGCTTAACCAAACCTGCAATGGTCTGACGCAAGAGAGGATCTCTTTTAGCCACATGAAGATAGGGTCTGAGTTGGGCTGTCGAATCCCGAAGCCACATGGCAGGAATATCACCAGTCAAGACAAAAGTTGAACCATCTTCTAGGATTTCAACCGTATTGTCCAAGGTATCGGTATAGCAACGCTCGAAAACATCCACCCACTCTGGATGGTCCTTAGCCCGTTCTGCTACTTCATCTAGCCATTCTCTAACAATTTCTTTTGAATAAATCATCGTGCAGTATCCTCTTTCAAACAAGTTTCATGTTCAGTATAAAAAAAAACGCCTCCAAAAGATATACACAAACTAAAGGCGTTTTGAAACAAACTTATGAAAAAAATTAAGTAGAGATTCCTATTGTTTCGTTTATTCTAAAAATCATAGTCATCATCTAGCATTGCTTCTGCATTTCCCATTAGATATCCCGCACCCACTTGAGAAAAGAAATCGTGATTAGCAGTTTCAATCGAAATACCATTCATGACAATTGGATTCACATCAGACGCTGTGATATTCGAAAAATAACTTTGAAAACCCATATTTTGTAGCGCTTTATTGGCATTGTATTTAACAAATACCTTTATTTCTTCTGCCAAACCAATAGGTGCATAGACTTCATCTGTATATGCAAACTCATTTTCTAAAAGATCATCTAAAAAACGATACATCCAAGTTGTGAACTCATATTGTTCTGCCTCTGAGAGCTCATCAAAAGTTAAGCGAAACTTATATCCCAGATAAGTCCCATGTACAGATTCGTCCCTAATTACTAATTTGATTAACTCTGCTAGATTAGCCAGTTTATTTTGTCCACGATACCAAAGCGGTATGAAAAAGTTGCTATAATATAGGATTCCTTCTAAAAACACACTCGCAACCATCACCTGTAGAGGGGTTCCATGCTGATACATCTCATTTATCTTTTGGGCCTTATACTGCATTTTAGGGTCCTGATTCATCCAATCATATATTTTCTCAATTTCCTTAAAAGTATTTAACGAAATCAATATGGTACCGTATGTCTTAGCATGAATAGATTCCATAAATGTAAAATCACTCAGAACCGCTCTCTCCTTGCGAGTTCGAACATGCTGTTTAATAGAATACAACCCCTCTTCAGATTGAAGCGTATCAAGCAAAGCCAAGCCCCCTACCGCTTTCTTGACAACCTCTTTTTCCGGATCTGATAGTTGCTTCCAATCAAGCAAATCATTTGATACTGGAACACGAGTATCAATCCAAAATTGTGCCGTGGCTTTATCCCAAACATAGTCGTCTAACTCGTCCTCAACTTCTTTCCAATTTAATGTCCGATGCAACATGTAAATCCTCCTCAAAAATTATAATCATCATCACGCGATTCTTCTATCTTATGGATAGACATCTGCCCGAGAAGCTCGTGCTTTCTCAACCTGTTCAACACTCGATCAAGTGTAGAGAGAATCTCTCTATCAACTGGGTATCTCTCTTCGGCCCCGATACTCTCTAACAAACGATTGGCTTCTCTTTGTACAAGGTTCTGCGCCAATTTTTGAATGTCAGCATCTACATAAAGTTCACAAATAATCTTCCCCTCTGTTTCTAAGATTCTATCAATCATTTCAACAGCCCAGGTTTGAAATGAGATTTGGTCAGCTCTATCCATTCTTGCCAAAAGAAGATTGACTTTATGTATCAGATAGTCACAATGCAATGACTCATTCAAGAGAATCATTTTCACCATTTCTCCAAGATTAGTAAAGCCCTTTTGAGTCCACAATCTCATCAAAAAAGCAAGTTGACTATAAGTCATAATTCCTTCCACACAAGTAGCCATAAAGCGCTTCTGAATCGCATTTTTACTATGATATACCGTATCGACTCTTTCTAGTCGCTCTACTACCAATTTATGTTGATCTACCCACTCAAATAAGGATGCCACCTCCTGCTCGTCCTCATTAAAGGAGTATAAAATAGTATTATAGGCCTTGGTATTTACCATTTCAGTAAACTGTAAATTGTTTACAATAGCAACCTCCTGTTGTGAGCGTTCACTATGCCGTATAAACTCCTCCGCCTCTAACGACTGGTAAGTTGATAAATTTGCAAGAAAGATTAGAGAGCGATTTAATTCCTGCTTCTCCTCTGCCGATAAACGATTAAAAGCAGGTTTGTCATTTTCAATTGGAATTCGATTGTCTAGCCAAAATAATGATGTCGCTCTCTCCCACGTAGCATTATCTAATTCATCCTCAATCTCATTCCAGTTGATTGCTTTGTAGTATAGAAATTTTTTTGACATCTTCTCTCCTTAAATCATACAAGATTCACAGCTATTTACACTGTTAAATTCGTCATCCTCTGTATAGGTTCTGACATAATAAAGCGATTTTATCCCTTTTCGCCATGCGTAATTCCGAATGCGATTCAAGTCACGTGTCGTTAGCATTGTATTTCCCTTAGTTTTCCATTCATATAGTCCTTCAGGTAATTGAGAACGCATAAAGAGAGTCAGACTCATTCCCTGATCAATATGTTTTTGTGCGACTGCATATACATCAATAATTTTACGCTGATCCATATTATAAGCAGTCTCATAAAATGGTAAGGTATCATTGGACAGATACGGAGCGGGATAAAAGATCGATCCCACCTTCTTTTCCTGCCGATTTTCTACCAACTGAGTAATCGGATGAAGAGAAGCGCTCGTTTCATTGATATAAGAGATAGAACCATTAGGCGCTACCGCTAAACGATTTCGATGGTAGAGACCATCTTTCATGACCTTCTCCCTTAGTACCTTCCAATCTTCTTTCGTTGGAATAGGAATATTCTTAAAAATGGCTGCTATCTTAGGAAATCTAAATACAAAATCCTGCTCTACATATGGTGAAAAATAACTTCCATCGGCATAACGTGAATCCGCAAATTCATAAAATGTCTCATGTCGCTCTCTTGCGATTCTATTGCTAGATACTAAAGAATAATAATTCAATGCTAAGAAATAAGCTTCTGTAAATTCTAAAGACTCTTTTGAACCATACTTGATTTGGTGCAAAGCGAGGGCTGTGTGTAAACCCATCGCTCCGAGTCCTATCGTATGGTAGAGACGATTTCCCTTATTTACTGTAGGCACCTCTTCAACAGACTCTAGATCCGTAACAGTCGTTAAGGCACGAACCATTGCATCAACAGAGGCAGCGAAATCTTCAGATTTTAGTAAATTAACAATATTAGTTGATCCAAGGTTACAACTAATATCCGTTCCCACCTCATGATAGGACAAATCATCATTCAATACGGATGGAGTCTGTGGTTGCAGAATCTCCGAACAGAGATTACTCATAATGATTTTCCCCTTGACGGGATTCGCACGATTAGCGACATCGATATTTAAAATATAAGGATAGCCAGACTCTTGTTGCAAGCGGGAAATTTCCTGTTCCAATTCTCTCGCTTGAACAACCGTCTTTTCGATAGCTGGATTTGCAACTAATCGGTCGTATTCAGCCGTGATATCTACATACGAAAAAGGTTTCCCATAGACTTTTTCAACATGATAAGGATTAAACAGATACATGGGTTGATTTGTTTTAATTAGCTCGTAATACTTATCCGGAACGACCAACCCCAGAGAGAGGGTTTTAACACGAATTTTTTCATCTGCATTTTCCTTCTTTGTCGATAAAAAGGCGAGAATATCCTGATGAAAAACGTTTAAGTAAACGACCCCTGCCCCATTTCTCTGTCCTAGTTGATTGCTATAGCTAAAAGAGTCTTCTAGTAGTTTCATTACAGGAAGCACTCCCGAAGAAGCATGTTCAATTCCTTTTATAGGAGAACCACTGGCACGTAGGTTCGATAAATTCACTCCAACTCCACCACCAAGTCTAGAAAGCTGCAAAGCAGAATTGACCCCACGTCCGATAGATAACATAGAATCATCAAGATCTATCAGAAAACAAGAGACCATCTCACCACGTCGTTTTTTCCCTGCATTTAAGAATGTGGGGGTCGCAGGTTGGTACCGTTGGGTGATCATTTCCTCCGCAATTTTTGTCGCTAAGTTCTGATCACCATTTCCTAGATAGAGGGCATTAAGGAACACCCGGTCCTCAAACGATTCCAAATAGGTCTTGGAATCATCAGTCTTTAGTGCATATTGATTATAAAATTTATAAGCTCCCATAAAACTCTTAAAGGCAAAACCATGTTCCTTGATTTTTTGATATAAGTCCTCTAAAAAATTACTATCAATCTCACCAGACTCCCCATGATACAAGCCCACAACCTCTTCATCCACATAATCCTCTCGAATTAAATACTGGAGGCGTTCTTTCAAACTTGAAAAATGCATCGTATGAGGTTCAATTTCATTCTTTAAATAGTCTGTTAAGGCTTCTCTATCATAGTAAAGAGGAATTTCACCATCAATTGGAATGTTTACCATATTGTTCAAAACAAAATAATCCTTAGTAGCTGACATCTATTTTTCCCTCCGCTTTCTCAAAACTAGCTAAAATATGTTTGGAGATCCTCTCTACATCTTCATCTGTCCCACGTAATTCAAAAACATCTATAACAGGAAAGCCAAACTGCTCTGCATATTGAAAAGCCGTTAGACAGAATTGCTTATTGAAATTTCGATTACCACTCCCGATAATTCCTAAGCAATAACGAAAATTTCCTTGATACTCCAAAAATTTTCGAAGATTTCCCGTTAGAATTTCTTGGAAACCAGTATCAATTCCATTTCCCCCCTCTAGATAAGTTGGCAAAAAACTGACAAAGGGACCATCTACCGTAATCGCCTTTCCCTTTAAATCTTTTATATTCAAAGACTCAACTTCTCTATGATGCGTCGTTTCTATATATTGACTGACCCGTTGTACAAAAGAGCTCGTATTCCCACTTAAACTAATATAATAAAATCTAATTTTTTGCATGACTCCTCCTTTTTTGATACAATATATTGTGTTTTTTGAATACGCATACGCTATATATTGTGTTTTTATTTTACTGTATCTAAATGATAAAAAAATTGATATTCGTCAAGTTTCTATAAATTTATTCAAAATTAGGAGTTCCTATGTCCCAACCATGCTTTTATACAGTCCCTCTTTTTAGCACACTATCATACGATGAACTTCAGGGCATTCATAGTCTATTTAACCATAAGAAATTTAAAAAGGGCGAGTTAATTTTCTCACCCTTTGACGAAGAAACTTTAATCATTGTTAATAGAGGACAATTTAAGGTCTATCGTCTGACTAATGATGGAAACGAACAATGTATCCGTATCGTTGGCAAAGGAAATTACGAAGGAGAAAACTATCTCTTTGGAGAGAATAATCAGGATCTCTACGGGGAAGCCTTGGTCTCTACAGAAATCTGTGTCATTCATAAAAAGGATTTTCAATACCTTATCCAGAGTTTTCCACATTTTAGTTGGCAACTTCTGCGTCTTAATGCCAGAAAAGCAATCCAGACGGAAGAACAAGTCACCTTATTGGCCCTTGAAAAAATAGAACAACGCCTCGCTTGCTATCTTATTCATCTTACCGAAAATGGGGACAATCCTAAACTCACCTTCACTTTGCCAATTTCAGAAAAGGAACTCGCTAGTTACCTCGGAACAAGACCCGAAACCATTTCGCGAAAATTTAAGATTTTTGAAGAACATCACTATATTCGAAAGGTTCGTCGTACCATTCATATCATAGATGATCAAGCTTTAAGGAATTTATATTGATCTGAAGCTTTTTTGTTCATTTCGTGTTATACTATATAAAATATAAAACGTTTACAAAGAGATAATCATGAAACCACTACTTGAAACCATCGATACCCGCTTTGGGACTGCTAGCAAGCATGCCTTTTCTCGAGGGAATACTCTGCCTTACACGGGCGTTCCTTTTGGGATGAATTACTTTGTGCCTCAGACCAGCGACCAGGAGGGAGCTTGGTTTTTCGATCCGCATCTGCCTATCTTTCAGGGGATTCGATTAACCCACCAGCCCAGTCCTTGGATTGGGGACTACTCTTGGCTCCTTCTGACACCTGTCATAGGCCAGCTAGGTGGAGACAGCCTCTTCCATCGTCAGTCTTCCTATGATATGGATAAGGCCTCTTTCCAACCTCATTATCTGAAGATTTTCTCCCTGCGCTATCAGATTGAAACCCAGCTCACACCGACTTGCTATGGCGCTTCTATTCGTTTGGAGCAAAAGCAAGGCAAGGCCCTATCCCTCTATCTTCACACAGCAGATGACTTGACAGTCAAGCAAGTAGATAAGCGAATTCTTTCCCTACGACAAGAAGGAAAAACAGAGACAAACAAAAATCCGCTGGTACTGTTCACAGTCCTACAAATGAATACGGATATTCTTGCTGTCAGCCAAGAAGGTGGAGACTGGCGAATTGACCTGACAGATAGTCATGCTGAAATCCAGCTAGCAACTTCTTTTATCTCGCCTTCTCAAGCTCTGCTTAATCTACCTCAAGAAGATTTTGACAGCTGTAAAGCAAGTGCCCAAGCGGAATGGGAAAATCTTCTCCACCGTTTTGACGTTATCGAGACAGGAGAGGCTGACCGAACCTTCTTTGATCACTGCCTTTACAGACTCTTCCTATTTCCTCAAACTTTTTATGAGGTTGATGAATCAGGGCAAGCCATCCACATGGATCTGGCTACTGGTACTGTCAAGCCCGGTGTCCTCTTTAGCAACAATGGTTTCTGGGATACCTTCCGCACCACCTTCCCCCTCTTTGCCCTTATCATACCAGAGCATTATCGTCGCTTTTTAGAGGGATTTCTCAATAGCTACCGCGATACTGGTTTCCTTCCAAAATGGCTAGCTCCAGATGAACGGGGCATGATGCCTGGTACCCTTTTAGATGGTATTATCGCAGATAGCGCCTGCAAGGATATGGCTCCCGACTTGGAAGAAGAACTCCTCCAAGCCATGCTGGAGACAGCCACTAAGTCCGACCCTCTCGGCATCAATGGTCGTCACGGACTAGCCCAATACCAAGAATTAGGTTATCTCTCTACCGACCACCACGAAAGTGTCAGTCACACCCTTGACTACGCCTATAGCGATTTTTGTATCGCCAGCTGTGCCGAAAAGCTTGGTCAGAATGACATCGCCGAGACTTATCGGACATCATCACAAAATTACAAGCATCTATTTGACGCTGAGACAGGTTACATGCGAGCGCGAGACAATCAAGGAAACTTCCGTCCCGACTTCTCTCCTTATGGTTGGGGACGAGACTACGCCGAATGCTCTGCCATTCAAGCGACTTTAGGCGTCTTACATGACATCCCAGGTTTAATCCAACTTATGGGTGGAAAGGAAACCTTTAGCAACTACCTTTTGAAAGCCTGTCAGGATGCTCCTCTCTTTGAAACGACTGGCTATGGTTACGAGATTCACGAGATGAGCGAGATGGCTACAGCCCCTTTTGGGCAAATCGCCATTTCCAACCAACCTAGCTTCCACATCCCTTATCTCTTCCGCTACAGTGACTACCCTGAATACACTAGCCCTCTCATCAAGACGCTACGTCAGAAGGCCTTCAAACCAAGCTGGGAAGCCTCCCCTGGCGATGAGGACAACGGTAGTCTCTCTGCTTGGTATATCTGGTCGGCTCTTGGATTCTACCCGACCTGTCCAGGAAAACCAAGCTACGACCTAGGAATTCCCCTCTTTGATCATCTCCGTGTCTACCTAGCTAAGAAAAATAAATGGCTAGATATCCATGCTGAGCAAAACTACAGCCATTTTAACTTTGTCAAAGAGTGTCGATTAGACGAGACCCCTGTATCTAGCATCCAACACAAAGACCTCTTGAAAGCTGAGCAACTGATCTTCACCCTCAGCTGGCTACCAAATCACTCATAACCAAAAAAACCTTTGCATAGCGCAAAGGTTCTTCTTTTATGAAACTTGGACCTGAAGCTGGTCAACAAGCTGCCCATCTATCGTCAGATTCAGATAAAAGTCCAAGCTTTTATCTCCTGCAAAATACAAGGTTGGGAGCGTCAATCTTTTTTCAGTCTCGCCAACTTGAAACTCAATAAATTGAATCTCATCCTGATAAGCGACACCATGCACACCCGTCCCGGGTTGAATCGAAATCTTAGCTTCTAAAGGACCATTACATTCTCTGCGCTTAACTGTAAAATGGGCATTTTCTCCCTTAGTCACAGCTAGACTTTTTTCTGAAAACTCTAGTTGCTGAACAGCTTCTTTTTTTGAGAGTTGAGGAGTTTTGTAGAGTGAAATCTTAGTCAACAAAGGCAAATCCTGTGATTCTGTAATGATTACACGTACCTTCTGAGCCTCTACCACGGGACCTCGCAAAAGGCGTTTATAACCCACCGTATAGCCTGATCCAAACTCCTGCCAGACACCATCCAACTCTACTTGAACATGGAAAGAAGCGATGCGTTGCCCTAACTTCAAATCTTCCCTCAACTCGATCACATCAAAAGTTTTAGGAATTCCTAAATCAATCTCTAACTGAATTGGCAGTTCTGCATCACTTGCCCATGAACTGGTCTTCCGTCCATCTGTCAGATGATAACAGGCAAAGTCTGGTGATAGAGCAGGATCAGATACCTTGGCTCCCAGAGCCAAATCTTCTTTATAGAGCTCGTCACGGTAGGCAGCAAATTCATAGAGACGCTGGATATCCTTTTCGTCAAAGAGGCCATCTTTATTAGGCGGAATATTGAGTAAGAGAGGTGTACCCCGCCCTACTGAGTGAAAGTAGATTTCGACCAACTCCTCGAGAGACTTGGGATCCTGATCCTCATGGTAAAACCAGCCTGGTCGAAGAGAAACATCTGCCTCACCGATTGAAAATAGCGTCCCCGAGGGATCTCCGTGCTGTAGATAATCTACTTTCGCCTCGGCCCCCAACTGGTCGGGCTTGACTTTTTGCCACAAGGGATCCCCTGCATAGCCCCGTTCATTTCCAATCCAGCGAATACTGGTTCCCTCAGTTGAGAAAATCAAACAATCGCCCTGCAAGTCACGAATGGTTTCAAACCAGGTCTCAAACTCATAGTTGACCTTCTGGGCCCCTTCGCCTCGAGCACCATCCATCCACACCTCAGCGAACTTACCGGCATTCCCATAGGCAGGATTTGACAAAATTTCCTTCAATTGAGCCAGATAGTAGGCATTGTAGTCCGCTTCTCGGTCCACGTGATAGAGGGGACTGTGAGCATCCCAAGGAGACAAATACACTCCCATGTCTATATCAAACTCAGTCGCAGCTTGGGAGACCTCAAGGAGCAAGTCCCCCTTTCCATCCCTCCAAGGGCTAGCCTTGACCGAATAGTCTGTATGTGCTGACGGATAGAGCACAAAACCATCGTGGTGCTTCACCACCAAAATCAGCTTTTTAAAACCTGTTTCTTTGAGTACTCGAACCCATTCACGCGCATCCAACTTGGTCGGGTTAAAACACTTGGGATCCTCTTGCCCACTTCCCCATTCCTGGTCATAAAAGGTATTGGGGCCAAAATGGATAAAGGCAGCTAGTTCATCCTCTAAATAATTCAGCTGGGCCTGACTTGGTAATGGCCCATGTGGTTTTATGTTCGTCATCATCTCATATCTCTTTCTCTTGTTCACAAAGTTATCCACAACTTGTGGATAAGAAAACAAGCCTAAAAACTAGTCTTTTCAGAATCCAGCTCTTAGGCTTGGAAGCTTTCACCCTAAACAGACCTTTATCAAATAGCTTTGTACTAAGGTTTTTACTAGCTCTCTAGCAAGTCACTAATATACGGAACTATTATCAGGATACTTCAACACCATGAGTTGTATGTCATTTTCCCCTAGACTTATCCACAGACTGTGAATAAACTATTGTTCCAGACCGCTCTCTCCTTGACTATAACAAAAAGCGATAGCAGCGTCAATATGACTAAGATTCCTTCCTAAATCCCCTGAAAAGATTCTATAATTTGTACAATCGTAGCTTTTGTATTTGCCAGCTAGTTAGAATCAGCCAGTAGAAAATGACTGCTTTGTCACATTGTGAACAGCACTGCTGTGGTACTATAATACCTAACAACCTAATCATTTCTAGCAAAAAATCCCGCAGATTTGCGGGATTTTTCTCTTGCATCAATGCGCCAACATCTCTTGGGCGATTTCTTGGCCAGATAGGTTATCTGGATAATAGGTTGGCCAATTATCCATCTCGTCAAAGAGAGCTTCTTGGCTAGTACCTCCAAAGAAGATATGGAAATGTTCTGCCTTGACTGGGGCGATATTGTGGTCGCTAAACTGAACATACTTGAATTGTCCAGCATCCGCATCGGTCGCTTCAAAGAGGAAGCGCACACCTCGATTGCCTTTCTTATAAGTCAAGATTTTCTTACCGACATACTTGTAAGTGTATTTCTTACTTTGTCCACCTTGAACAAACTCCATGGTATTGTCCGTGATGTTGATCTTAGTCACATCTGTCTGATAGCCTTTTCTATAGTAGGCCTTGTACTCATCCTTTGTCATCTTGCCAGTTAACTTAGCCTTGTAGTCAAAGACTTGATCAAAAGTTCCATCTTCAAGGAAAGGATAAACTGACTGCCAGTTACCAACATAGTCACTCAAGGTACGGTCTTTGACATCTGCGTCCTCAAAGTAACCGTTATGAACTGTCTTGGTGTTTTCTTCCTTCTCTGGCTCAATTTCTGGTCCTTCTTGGTCTGTTGTTTGTTTCAAAGCCTTGAGGTTTTTCTCCATGATAGAGATGTAATTTTCTCCCGCCTTGGTGTCCTCTTCGGTCAGACTTTCTAAAGGATTGAGGACATCTGTTTTGACACCTGCCTCTTTTGAAAGTGTATTGGCTAGGGCTTGTGAGGCATTTTCTTCAAAGTAGATATAGGCAATTTTATTTTTCTTGACGTACTCTGTCAATTCTGCCAAACGAGCTGCTGATGGCTCTGCATCTGGAGAAAGGCCTGAGATGGATACTTGCTTGAGACCGTAGTCCAAGGCAAGGTAGTTAAAGGCAG
>CAUVMH010000021.1:0-24719 GCA_963552835.1 uncultured Streptococcus sp.
AAGCCTTCTTTCATGCTTCCCTCATAACGGACGCCATACCATTTGCCTGCAAGTGAAATGTTGTTTAACGTTTCGCCAACTTCTTTGATGGTGTACTCATGAGCTTCGCCACCAAGGGTCGCAGAGACTGGCTGTTGCTCAAAGCTGGCTGTCCAGTTGTTGGCTGACTTCAACTCTTGTACCTGACCTGTGGCCACGCCGTCTTTGTAGAGTTCGACTGTGATGCTGTCCACAGGTGCATCAATCTTGTTGCCATCTGTGCCTTGCCACTCTTTGATCACTTTGACATCTCTGGTTGGAATTTCCATTGGAGCCCATGGAGTCTTTTCCTTATTGGTAATCGTGAAGCCTTCTTTCACGCTTCCCTCATAACGGACACCATACCATTTGCCTGCCACTTGAATGTTGTTTGAAATTTCGCCAACTTCTTTGACGGTGTACTGATGAGCTGCTCCACCGAGGGTCGCAGAGACTGGCAGTTTCTCAAAGCTGGCTGTCCAGTTGTTGGCTTTGGTCAACTCTTGTACACTGCCTGTTGCTACGCCGTCTTTATAGAGTTCGACTGTGACACTGTCTACAGGCGCGTCGATCTTGTTGCCATCTGAGTCTTGCCACTCTTTTGTGACCGTGATCGCTCGGGTTGGAATTTCCATTGGTGCCCATATTAAAGACCAAATTGCATATAACTCTACATCTTTATCAATTGTTCCTGTCTTAAATGTATCTCCCTTTGAATACATAGTGCCTTTACCGTCAGCTTGTGTATTCCATCCCTTGAAGAGATATCCAGATCGTTTCATCGTACCTGCATCTAAGACAGTTACCTTATCAGTATCGGCATCATTTCCATTTTCTGTAATGGATGGATAGTATTCGTTATTATCCTTTGGTGCTTCTCCAGTTACATCAGCGTGATTTTTATTATAATTTACCTTTCCATAAACAATAATATCGTACTCCGCCTTTACGGTATCTTCAGGTATTGCCTGATCGCTACTAGCTAATGTGTTTGTTGTTGTAACTTCAGCTTTAATTTTTCCCGTAGACTTTCCTCTTATTTTACCACCACCATCAACATCAGCCACATCATTTTGCAACTCAATATATTTTAATTCAGGAGATACAGTAGGATGATCACTTGTTGCAACAGCTTTTGCCGCTCCTTCTTCTGACTCTTCTCCAACATGTATCTTAACAGGCTCTGTTTTTATCTTGGGTACTCTTATAAGTCCGCAACCTATAATTTCAAGAGGTTTTTCTTTTACTAATTCAGGTAATTCAGCTGTTATATAGCTTGTTCTATCAAAGTCAGAATTTTTTGTTTCTTCCATATCAGAATGATTTGCTTTCAATGTTAGTTTAGTTTCGCCATCTGGCATCGTAACTTTTACCCATTGACCAGCCTCATTCATAAAACTCTTTAATTCATATTTTCCATTTTCATCTGTAGTTGAACTATGAATCAAAGTATTAGCAGGAATTAACTTGTTATTAATAGTCATATCATGATTAGGAGAATATAGTTCAAGTTTAACACCTTTTGCTTTTGTTTCCCCCTCATCAAGTTTTCCATTTTCATTTTTATCCCACCATACATCTGATGAAATAACTGCATAATTCCCATAAATATATTTTGCAGGATTTATATATCCACTCGTTTTAACTCCTGTATAATCAGTCGTTTCAAAACTTCCACCAATGTATGCTTCAAGCTCATCAATAGTAGTTTTTTCATGAGTCTTAAGTGGTAATTTAATATTTACTTGACTACCTTTAGGAAGTTCTCCCAAATCAAGTTTAACATGGGTTACTTTTCCCCAATCTTTTACATCCGCTGCAGAAATAAATGTATTTCCACCATCTATGCTATAACTAAATTCTTGTTTACCAGGACGACTATCTCCCATTACCTCAACTTCACCAGTCAAATACATATCCACTTGTGTTTTTGGTGTTTGAACAGTTTCATTATTTTGTGTATAGGATATAGATTTATCCTTTTTAGGAATTTCTAAGATAGCCTTAAAGTCCTTAAATCCATCTGAGTCTGGAGCTTGAACGAAGAAGTCTCCACGTAAATTATCTCTTTCATCTGGATAGAAAGTCTGTGTAGGAAATTTACTTCCCGCTGTTCCATAGACGATATTATCATATTTCCCAGGGAATATATTTGATCCTACCGCCGTATTCTTGGATACAACAACTTCCACCTTGCTCAAATCAATTCCAAATAATTTCTTTTCCTTCGTAGCATCAAGAGCTTTTGCAGCATTTTCAGAAAGTTGGAATAAATCTCCTTCAAGCTTTGCATGGCTATAATATTCATTTTTACTTCCATCCAGCTTCGTTTCAAGTGGGCTCATATCATAATAAACCATTCCATATGGACGATGCTCATTTTCTCCTGGAGATGTAACACTTGTGTATCTAAAACTCTTCAGTGCAATGACAACTGGATCTTCCATGAACTTAAGCACACTATCATTATAATAATAGTAGTAAGAAAATGCTTTGTTTTTGGTAATCTCTCGGATTTGTCTGTTAAGAGCCTGTATCCCGGCATCGGTAATGGACATTTTAATCCATACTTTTCCGTCAGCATCTCTAACCTGTTTAATTTCAACATTTCCGGATGCATTGTCATATCCTAAAAATTTACACTTATCTACATCGGCGGCAAATTGCTTATCTGTGATTTCTACATAGGCAGATTCGGGGATTCCATAAGGCATCTTACCTGCTTCAGGCATATCTGAATTCATGGCATAAGCATAAGCTTTTGTATTGAATCGAACTTTTTGTATACTTGTTCCGGTCTGCGAAATAGAATTATTTGTTTCATTTCCTGCCGGTTCAATTACATTATCAACTGTCTTATTGGTAATAATATAAGTTCTTGTAAGAAGGCCATAACGTTGCGGTAGTTTTATACTATTCCATGTTCTACCACCAAAGTCTTGCCCTTTGCCTGCGTCATGAATATGATTTCCATCGCTACAACTTTCATTATAATATTTGCCTTCTAAATTCTGAATAAAGTAATTAGGTCCATACCAAGCAATTCCCTTTTCCTTCTCTATAGTCAATGGATTG
The DNA here is from genome assembly GCA_963552835.1 of uncultured Streptococcus sp. Classification (GTDB taxonomy): domain Bacteria; phylum Bacillota; class Bacilli; order Lactobacillales; family Streptococcaceae; genus Streptococcus. The sequence goes on from CAUVMH010000021.1 coordinate 3,094, forward strand.
CCTTTAAAATCAGTATTTCTAAGTTCATATTCAATATTGGAAAATAATACTGCTTCTCCTGTTTCTTTATCGGCAAATGGCTCAATATTATATACTCCATCATAAGTTAAAACAATATTTGATAGATGTTCAATATCCCTATTAATTCCAAGGTCTATTTTTGTTCCATCTTCGATATTTCCAATATTATATACTTTTTCTGTACCCTCTATTCCAAGTACATTATCCGCAGTTTTATAAATAATTTTCCAACCACTTAAGGATTTATTTGCTGTAAATTTCCCAGTCAAAAGTCCAGTTTTGTCAGCCTTAGAATCAAGTCCTTTGAGATTCAAAGTTCCCACTGTCAAATCAATTCTTGGATTTTTCGTTACAGGAGAAAATTCTTTCTTCGTTCCATAATCAAAGAACAATTTCCAAGTATCATAAAAAGTTCCATTCTCCGCTTGATTTGGATATAATACATTTTCCTTTAATCTATCACCAGTACTCTCAGCTTTCAAAGGTGTACATTTCTTTTGAGTTACAGTTGTCCAGAAGAAATCATCCTTTGCTTTTCCACTCACATTATTAACAGGACTTTTCACAGCTTTATTAGCTTCATAATCAAAATTATCATTTGCATCCGCAGTTGGATCAGTTGATTTTGCAGAATATTTTATCTGCAAATGTCCTGTAGCTGTAGGTGTAACATAAATATCAAATTTACTTTGAGCAAATGACTGTCTTCTAACATTTTCCTTATAGTTACCAGCAAAATGTGTACTTGCATTAAAAGTATCATTGTTTAAGTACTCCCAATGAACTTCAACTTTAGTTACTCTTCCACCAGAAGTGTCAAATTTAACTTCAGGAAAATTATGGACTTTATTTGCTAAATGAACAGGTGAATTTACATCTGCTGTGTGTTCATTACCATCTGCTGTAGTATAAACTACTTTTGCTACTTTATAAGAATCTGTATTCCATGTTTGAGCAGTTCCTTTCCATGCAGTAGGTTGAATTTCTTCAGGAAATTCATAAGTTTCAACTGTTGCACCAGTTTTATTCTTTGGAAAATACTCATTCCATTCTCCATTGGCATCTTTTAGAATATAATATTCATTACTTAAACGTGTATAGCCAACATCAGAATACTTTGCATCTGCAGAAACTGCATTTGCAGTATAAAATCCTCCAGCATTTTTATAAAGTTGATATCCAGGTCCAGCAAAACTATGAATTTCATATCCATCGACAGTATTAGCTTTCATAGTTTTAATCTTTACGCCTTGTCCATCAGCGCTGATAACAACTTCCTTTTTGCCGTCTGTTCCATTTGGAGTTTCAAAAACAAATTCAGGTGTTGTAGCTTCATATAGAGTATCTGAACCAATATTGTCGATTCCATCAGGAACTTGCCAAATAGGTGAAAATCCCTTTGTAAATGCATCGTTCCATTTGTGGTCACTTCCATTATTATAGAGAGGTTTCCTTGGTGTTATGAGATAATAATTTCCCTTTCCATCACCATCATTTTTCATTTCACTGACTGTCGCATAATAAGCAAGATCTAAATCATATAAACCATTTCTGATTTGTAATTTTTGTAAAATGAAATTTCCTTCAACACTTCCATTTTTCGGAACATAAACCTTGATATGTTTTAAACTCATTAGAGGAGTATCCGCGTCATGAATTGTTCCTTGCTTATAATAATAGTAATCTTTGTTACCAGTAAATGGACCACTTGCAGGATCTGTATCATAAAATCTTATGAATCCAGAATTCGCAATCTTCGCCAGACTACTTGCATTTAGATGACGATTTCCTGTTACTGTAGTTTTAGGATCGTCATAATTTGTTGGTGACATTCTCCATTTATATTCTGATGAATTTCCTGTACTATTAATCGGTGTGTTATTTTCTCCTTCACAGGCAGTAACATTCAGTTTTGTTTCAAGTTTTCCTTCAGCAATCCACTTTTTACATTCTTCATCTGTTAAACTACGTCTATTAAAGGCGATATTAAATACCAAACTTGAACCTCCGCCCAAAGATCGAAGGAAATTATCATTGATATCATAGATAATTTTTGTAACTTTATCATAATTAGTTTGTGCTGCTGAATCTAATGGTATTACATTCCCCCTTGCATCAAGCAATGTAATTTTTTCAAACTGAACTCCTTCAATTCCGGGATTCGCTAATTTAAATCCGTAAGTTGGTAAATCGACAACAATTTTTTGATCTCCAAACTCATTACTCCCATCATCTTTTGTACGGAAAAAAAGGAGTATAGTTTATGGTAAACAATGTATCTGTCATAGTTGCCAAATTATATGGATTTACTGATGTTCCATCTCCATTTGATGTATCTTTAATCTTATGATTGTCATCATATACCATAAGTTTACCATTATCCATTGGAGCTCCGGGATTCAAAGAAACTGATTTCGTTAAAGAGTTATTAAATTTAGGCTTAGTTGTTTCTTCTTTAACTTCTGACTCATCCTCTTTTGTTTCATCTTTAGTGTCCTGCTTATCTTTTTGTTCTTCAGGAGCTATCTTTTCTTCAGCTTCCTTATCAGTTTTTTTAGAATCTGTTTTATTGTCCTGTTTATCTGCTTGATCCTCAGGAGCTATCTTTTCTTTAGTTTCATTACCAGTTTTTTTGACATCTGTCATTGTATCTTTAGCTAATACTCCTTCTGCAAAAACAACAGTGTTCGGAACAATTATCCCAAACAGCATTATAAAAACTAAGAATAAAGCCGTTAATTTTTGTAGTGTTTTAGTATTATCCATCAATTTCATCCACTCCAATCTATATTAGAATATTTGATATTCCAATATTGAAAATAAAAAATTATTTTTAGATAGTAATTAAATGCCTATAAATATAGCATATCTATAGCAGTTTAAGCATTGAATATTATACCAAGAACAGTTTGAAAAATCTACCTTTTTCATTCATTTTAGCTCTATAATATTTGTAGTGAATAACATCTCCTCAGATATTATGGAGCTTTTTAAACACAGACAAAAAGTAGCAGAAAAACTATAATGAAAGCACCACAGAATTGCTCGAAATAAAATTGGAGGCGACCAACACGCTCGTCAAGAACATGAGACGTCATGCATTCGATTTTTGAAACTTTAAAAACATTAAAACTAAAATTCTTGTCGCTTTCAACATTACAAAAGAAAGAACCAATATGATTCTCTCTCGTACTTAGTTATATGTCGCCCACTACAGTTGAAAAAGAGGCCAAACAAAAGAGAACCCGAAGGTTCTCTTATTTACTTTTATTCTACAGTTTCTTCAGATTGGATTTCCACAGTTTCATCTACTGGAGCAAGTTCTGCCTCTTCTTGTTCAGGAGCCAGATATTCTGCGTCATTGATTGCCTGTGGTTCAAGATTACGGTAGCGAGCCATACCAGTACCTGCTGGGATGATCTTACCAATGATAACATTTTCCTTGAGTCCAAGGAGATGGTCTTTCTTACCACGAATGGCCGCATCTGTAAGGACACGAGTTGTTTCCTGGAAGGAAGCCGCTGACAAGAAACTGTTTGTTTCAAGTGAGGCTTTGGTAATTCCCATAAGAACTGGGCGACCAGTCGCTGGAACCCCACCTGCGATAAGGACATCTTTATTAGCATCTGTAAAATCGTTAATGTCTAAAAGGGTACCCATGAGAAGATCTGTATCACCTGGATCCATGACACGGACTTTACGGATCATTTGACGAACCATAACCTCGATGTGTTTGTCACCGATTTCTACCCCTTGGCTACGGTAAACTTTTTGTACTTCACCGAGAAGGTAAGTTTCAACTGACAAGACATCACGAACAGCAAGGAGATGTTTTGGTTGGATAGAACCTTCTGTCAATGCTGCACCGCGAGAGACTTGGTCTCCAACTTCAACACGCATACGTGCTGTAAATGGAACGACATATTCTCCTTCGCCAGTTTCACCCTTAACAAAGACTTTCTTTGTACGAGTTGACGCATCTTCTTCGATAGCTGTAACTTGTCCTTTGACCTCTGTGATAACCGCTTCCCCTTTTGGATTGCGGGCTTCAAATATTTCTTGGACACGAGGAAGACCTTGAGTGATATCGGTATTTGAGGCAACCCCACCCGTGTGGAAAGTACGCATGGTAAGCTGTGTACCAGGTTCCCCGATAGATTGGGCAGCGATTGTACCAACTGCTTCACCAACTTCAACCGCATCACCAGTCGCCAAGTTGATACCGTAACAGTGACGGCAGACACCATGACGAGTGTTACATGTAAATACAGAACGGATAGTCACCTCTTCCACACCAGCATTGACAATTTCACGCGCCTTGTCTTCTGTGATTAACTCATTTGGACCAATGATCACTTCGCCAGTTTCTGGGTGTTTAACAGTTTTCTTCGTGTAACGACCGTTGAGACGTTCTTCGAGTGACTCGATCATCTCTTTTCCTTCTGCTATAGAACGGATCAAGAGACCACGGTCTGTTCCACAGTCGTCCTCACGGATGATAACGTCTTGGGCAACGTCAACCAAACGACGAGTCAAGTAACCTGAGTCGGCTGTCTTAAGGGCCGTATCGGTCATACCTTTACGCGCACCGTGAGTTGAGAAGAACATTTCGAGTACTGACAAACCTTCGCGGAAGTTTGAAAGGATTGGCAATTCCATGATACGTCCGTTCGGAGCGGCCATCAGACCACGCATACCGGCAAGTTGTGAGAAGTTCGAGATGTTACCACGAGCTCCTGAGTCCATCATCATAACGATTGGATTCTTCGGATCTTGGTTGTCGACCAAGCGTTTTTCCAATTTCTCACGAGCTGCACGCCATTCAGCTGTAACAGCATTGTAACGTTCATCATCAGTGATCAAACCACGACGGAACTGTTTTGTGATTTGTTCTACACGCTTATGAGATTCTTCAATGATTTCAGCCTTGTCTTCAACCACTGGGATATCAGCAATCCCCACTGTCAATCCAGCAAGTGTTGAATGATGGTAACCTAAGTCTTTCAATCGGTCCAAGAATGCAGAGGTTTCTGTTGTACGGAAACGTTTGAAAATCTCAGCGATGATATTTCCAAGGTTTTTCTTCTTGAATGGAGGATTGAGTTCAAGGTTGCGAATGGCTTCCTTGATATCGCCACCTAGTGGCAAGAAGTACTTAGCTGGAAGCCCTTCTGTCAAGTTCGCATTATTTGGTTCTTGCAAGTAAGGTAGACCCTCTGGCATGATGTCGTTGAAGAGGATTTTACCAACTGTTGTCAGCAAGACCTTGTGTTTTTGCTCTTCTGTCCATGGTTTGTTGAGGCTGTCTGTCGCGATACCAACACGTGAGTGGAGGTGAACATAACCATTACGGTAAGCCATAACAGCTTCATCACGGTCTTTGAAGACCATTCCTTCACCTTCACGACCAGCTTCTTCCATGGTCAAGTAGTAGTTCCCCAAAACCATATCCTGAGATGGAGTAACAACTGGTTTACCATCTTTCGGATTCAAGATATGCTCAGCAGCCAACATCAAGATACGAGCTTCTGCTTGAGCTTCTTCTGAAAGTGGTACGTGGATGGCCATTTGGTCCCCGTCAAAGTCGGCATTGTAGGCTTCACAGACAAGTGGGTGCAAGCGAAGGGCCTTACCATCAATCAAGACTGGCTCGAAGGCTTGGATACCCAAACGGTGAAGGGTCGGTGCGCGGTTCAAAAGGACTGGGTGTTCTTTGATTACTTCTTCGAGGATATCCCAGATACGTTCATCTCCGCGTTCCACCAAGCGTTTAGCCGCTTTAACGTTTTGCACGATGTCACGGGCAACGATTTCGCGCATGACAAATGGTTTAAAGAGCTCGATCGCCATTTCGCGTGGCACACCACATTGGTACATCTTAAGAGTTGGACCAACGGCGATAACGGAACGTCCTGAGAAGTCAACACGTTTACCGAGCAAGTTTTGACGGAAGCGTCCTTGTTTACCTTTGAGCATGTGGCTCAATGATTTTAGTGGACGACTACCTGGTCCTGTGATTGGGCGACCACGACGACCGTTGTCAATCAAAGCATCAACCGCTTCTTGAAGCATACGCTTCTCATTTTGAACGATGATACCTGGTGCATTCAACTCAAGCAAACGAGCCAAACGATTGTTACGGTTAATAACACGGCGGTAAAGGTCATTCAAGTCAGATGAGGCAAAACGGCCACCATCCAACTGCAACATTGGACGAAGATCTGGTGGAATAACCGGAAGGATGTTGAGAATCATCCATTCAGGTTTATTTCCAGACTTGTAAAAGGCATCCAAAACATCCAAACGACGGATGGCTTTGACACGTTTTTGTCCAGTAGCTGTTTTCAACTCTTCTTTAAGTTCAGTAATTTCTTTTTCAAGATCTACTTGTTTCAAAAGGTCTTGGATGGCTTCGGCACCCATCTTGGCAACGAATGATCCATAGCCATACTCACGCAAGCGCTCACGGTATTCGCGCTCTGTCATGATAGACTTGTGCTCAAGTGGTGTATCCTTAGGATCAATCACCACATAAGCCGCAAAGTAGATAACTTCCTCGAGGGCACGAGGGCTCATATCAAGGGTCAAGCCCATACGGCTTGGAATCCCCTTGAAATACCAGATGTGAGATACAGGAGCTTTCAACTCGATGTGCCCCATACGCTCACGACGAACTTTTGTACGCGTTACTTCAACCCCACAACGGTCACAAACAATCCCTCTGTAACGAATGCGTTTGTACTTACCACAAGCACATTCCCAGTCTTTTGTAGGACCAAAGATGACTTCGTCAAAGAGTCCTTCACGTTCTGGTTTCAACGTACGGTAATTGATTGTTTCAGGTTTTTTGACTTCTCCATAAGACCATGAACGGACTTTGCTTGGAGAAGCTAGGGTGATTTGCATACTTTTAAAACGATTTACATCAACCACTATTTCTTCCCTTTCTATTCTAAGTGAACTGCTTATTCTTGTTCAGCAGTTTCTTCTGTTGCTTCCGCTTTTGTTGCTTTCTCTGCTTCTTCAGCTTCAAAGGCTGCTTTAGCCTCTTGTGCTGCTTTTTCGCGGGCTTTTTCAAGATCATCTACGTGGATGACATCTTCGTCCATTCCTTCATCCAAGTCGCGAAGTTCCACTTCTTGGTCATCTTCGTCAAGGACACGCATGTCAAGACCAAGAGATTGCAATTCTTTCACAAGAACTCGGAAGGATTCTGGAACACCTGGTTTTGGAATTGGTTTTCCTTTTGTAATAGCTTCATAAGCTTTCAAACGTCCGTTGATATCGTCAGACTTGTAAGTCAAGATTTCTTGAAGGACATTTGACGCACCGTAGGCTTCAAGGGCCCAAACCTCCATCTCACCGAAACGTTGTCCACCAAACTGAGCTTTACCTCCGAGTGGCTGTTGAGTAACGGTTGAGTAAGGCCCGACTGAACGCGCGTGCAATTTATCATCAACCATGTGGTGGAGTTTGATCATGTACATGACACCAACTGATACACGGTTGTCAAATGGTTCACCAGTACGGCCATCGTAAAGGATTGTCTTGGCATCGCTATCCATACCTGCTTCTTTGACAGTGTCCCAAAGGTCTTCAGAACTTGCTCCGTCAAAGACTGGTGTTGCGATGTGGATACCAAGAGTACGTGCTGCCATACCAAGGTGGAGCTCCATAACCTGACCGATATTCATACGTGATGGCACCCCAAGTGGGTTCAACATGATATCGACTGGAGTTCCGTCTGGAAGGTAAGGCATGTCTTCTACAGGAACGATACGAGAGACAACCCCTTTGTTTCCGTGACGTCCGGCCATCTTATCTCCGACCTTGATCTTACGTTTTTGAGCGATGTAGACGCGAACCAGCATGTTAACGCCTGATTGCAACTCATCTCCATTTGCACGTGTAAAGATCTTAACATCACGAACGACACCATCGGCACCGTGTGGTACACGAAGAGAAGTATCACGCACTTCACGAGACTTGTCTCCGAAGATAGCGTGCAAGAGACGTTCTTCAGCTGAAAGATCTTTTTCACCTTTAGGCGTTACTTTACCTACAAGGATATCGCCTTCTTTAACCTCGGCACCAATACGGATAATTCCCATTTCGTCAAGGTTTTTAAGGGCATCTTCCCCAACGTTTGGAATCTCACGAGTAATTTCTTCAGGCCCAAGCTTTGTATCGCGCGTTTCTGATTCGTATTCTTCAAGGTGGACAGATGTGTAGACATCGTCTTTCACCAAGCGTTCGCTCATGATAACGGCATCTTCGAAGTTGTAACCTTCCCAAGTCATGTAGGCAACGATTGGGTTTTGTCCAAGCGCCATTTCTCCATTTTCCATAGAAGGTCCATCTGCGATAAAGTCGCCTTTTTCAACGACATCGCCGACTTTTACGAGCGTACGTTGGTTGTAAGCAGTACCTGAGTTTGAACGACGGAATTTTTGAATGTGATAAACATCTAGGGAACCATCTTCACGGCGAACTTCTACCTTGTCCGCATCTGCGTAGGTAACTTTACCATCATGCTGAGCAATAACCGCAGCTCCAGAGTCATGGGCTGCTTGGTATTCCATACCAGTACCAACGTAAGGTGCTTTTGGATCAATCAATGGCACAGCCTGACGTTGCATGTTGGCACCCATGAGGGCACGGTTGGAGTCATCGTTTTCCAAGAAAGGAATACATGCAGTCGCAACGGCAACTACCTGTTTTGGTGAAACGTCCATGTAGTCAACTACTTCTGCTGGATACTCTTGGTTGACCCCTTGGTGACGTCCCATGACAACCTTCTCAGCAAAAGTACCATCTTCGTTGAGGCGAGAGTTAGCCTGTGCTACAGTAAATTCATCTTCTTCATCGGCTGTCAACCAAACGATTTCGTTTGTGACTACACCAGTTTCACGGTCAACCTTACGATATGGTGTTTGAACAAATCCATACTTGTTCAAGTGACCGTATGATGACAAGTTATTGATCAAACCGATGTTAGGTCCTTCAGGTGTCTCGATTGGACACATACGACCGTAGTGAGTGTAGTGCACGTCACGTACTTCATATCCAGCACGGTCACGAGTCAAACCACCAGGTCCTAAGGCTGACAAACGACGTTTGTGAGACAACTCAGAAAGTGGGTTGTGTTGGTCCATGAACTGGGACAATTGTGAAGAACCAAAGAATTCTTTGATCGCAGCTGTCACAGGGCGGATGTTGATAATTTGTTGCGGTGTCAAAACTTCATTGTCCTGAACAGACATACGTTCACGGACATTACGTTCCATACGAGAAAGTCCAAGACGTACTTGGTTTGCAAGCAATTCACCAACTGCACGGATACGACGGTTTCCAAGGTGGTCGATATCATCCACACGTCCGATACCTTCCGCCAAGTTGAGGAAGTAGCTCATCTCTGCAAGGATATCCGCAGGAGTTACAACACGAACCTTGTCGTCTGGATTGGCATTTCCGATGATGGTTACAACACGGTCTGGGTCCGTTGGGGCAACAACCTTGAATTTTTGAAGGACAACCGGTTCAGTCAAAACAGCTGCATCGTTTGGAATATAAACAATCTTGTTCAAGTCGCCATCCAAGTGGCTCTCAATACTTTCAATCACGCTACGAGTCATAACGGTGCCAGCTTCTACCAAGATTTCACCCGTTTCAGGATCTACCAATGGCTCAGCGATGGTTTGGTTGAGCAAGCGTGTTTTGATGTTCAATTTTTTATTAATCTTGTATCGACCAACGGCTGCTAAGTCATAGCGACGTGGATCAAAGAAACGTGCCACAAGCAAGCTACGTGAGCTTTCAGCAGTTTTAGGCTCACCTGGACGAAGGCGTTCGTAAATTTCTTTCAAGGCTTCGTCTGTACGAGAGTCCATTGGATTCTTGTGGATATCTTTTTCAACAGTATTGCGAACCAATTCGCTATCACCAAAGATATCAAAGATTTCATCATCACCTGAGAAACCAAGCGCACGAACCAAGGTCGTAAATGGAATCTTACGAGTACGGTCGATACGAGTATAAGCGATGTCTTTTGAGTCGCTTTCAAGTTCCAACCAAGCTCCACGGTTAGGGATAACAGTAGAACCGTAACCCACTTTACCGTTCTTGTCTACTTTGTCATTAAAGTAAACACCTGGTGAGCGAACCAACTGAGAAACGATAATACGTTCACCACCATTGATGATGAAAGTACCCATCTCAGTCATGATTGGGAAATCTCCAAAGAAGACTTCTTGGGTCTTGATTTCGCCAGTTTCCTTATTGATCAAGCGGAAGGTTACAAAAATTGGTGCTGAGTAGCTAGCATCGTGGATACGAGCTTCTTCGAGCGTGTATTTTGGTTCCTTGATTTCATAGCCAACAAATTCCAACTCCATTGTGTCTGTGAAGTTTGAAATTGGCAATACATCTTCAAATACTTCCTTAAGTCCGTGGTCTAGGAAATCTTTGAATGAATCCGTTTGAATTTCAATCAAATTTGGTAAGTCAAGAACTTCTTTGATTCTTGAAAAACTACGACGGGTACGATGTTTCCCGTATTGAACGTCATGTCCTGCCAAGATGATTCTCCTTTGTAAATAAATTCCAAGCCTTATCAATCAGGCTTTTCTAATCGTCATATGGTTTTAAAAACCCCTATCACCGTGTCCCTTTGATGAATTTTCAGAATCTTTAAATCTTTGTTACAAGCACTCAAAAACCTGAAAAAAAGCACAAAAAGAGCAGCTAAATCTGACTTTTTCAGAAGATTTAACTGCTGTGAGCCTTGTCTGGACAATATTTCAGACAAAACCTACGACAAATGATTACTCATATTATACCTTATTTAGCCAGATTTTTCAAGTTTTTTTTACTACTTTTTAAACAATCTTTTCCTATATATTATTTTAAAATTTCAAGAGAATGAAGCATTATATTTTCTCTTCAAAACTAGGAAAACGCTTGCACTAATGTTTACCTCGTGCTATACTGTTAGGGAACAACTACACAAGGAGAATTGTGATGAAAAAGATCCCATCTCAAACTGAGAAAAAAATGATTTATGGTATCCGTTCCTTGAAGAACGGAACTGGTTCTATCCTTATTGGTGCCAGCATTGTCTTGCTTTCTGCTGCAATGCCAACTATTTCAGCTAACGAAAACCTTCCTCAAACTCAGGAAAATACTAGCGCTGTGACCAAGGCCCCTACTGAGACTGAAACGAGTCAAACTCAAAAGGAAACGCCTATTTCTGAACAAAAGAATGCAAACGCTTCCCTTGACACTAAAAAGGAAGCCCTAGCAACTGACACTGCTCTAGCAGCTGAAACACCTAAAAAAGAAGACGCTACTACAAGCCAGCCCAACAGCAAAGAAGAGAAAGTAGATACTAGCACTTCGACGTCAAGTTCTGATCAAAAACCACAAGCAGACACTAGTTCTGAAGAACCAATCGAAGACAACTACTTCCGCATTCATGTGAAAAAACTTCCTGAGGAAAACAAGGATTCCCAAGGTCTTTGGACTTGGGACGATGTTGAAAAACCTTCTGAAAACTGGCCCAATGGAGCCAAGTCCTTCAAGGATGCCAAGCAAGATGACTACGGCTATTATCTAGATGTCAAACTCAAAAATGAGCAAGCCAAGAAAGTCAGCTTCCTTATCAACAATACCAAGGGGGATAACCTGACAGGGGACCGTTCGGTAGAGCGCCTCTCTCCAAAAATGAACGAGGCCTGGCTAGATGAAAACTACAAGGTATACAACTACCGTCCTCAACCAGCAGGAACTGTCCGTGTCAACTACTATCGCACCGACGGGAACTATGACAAAAAATCTCTCTGGTATTGGGGCGATGTCAAGAATCCAAGCAGTGGAGAATGGCCTGACGGGACAGACTTTACTGCAACTGGAAAATATGGCCGTTACATTGATATTCCACTCAATGAAGCTGCAAGAGAATTTGGATTTTTATTACTAGACGAAAGCAAGAAAGGCGATGATGTGAAAATCAGAAAAGAAGATTATAAATTCACAGATCTAAAAAATCACAGTCAAATCTTCCTCAAAGATGATGACGAAACCATCTACACCAACCCCTATTACGTGCACGACATCCGCATGACTGGTGCTCAACACGTAGCTAAGTCTCGTATTGAAAGCAGCTTTTCTACCCTAGTCGGAGCCAAGAAAGAAGACATTCTTAAGCACTCCAACATCACTGACCATCAAGGGAACAAAGTAGCCATCACAGACGTGGAAGTAGATGAAGCTGGTAAGAAAGTGACCTACATTGGCGACTTCTCTGATACCCAACACCCTTACACTGTCAGCTACAATTCAGACCGTTTTACCACACGTTCAAGCTGGCGCCTCAAGGATGAGACCTACAGTTATGACGGTCCACTCGGCGCAACCCTAAAAGAAGATGGCAAGCGTGTCGACCTTACCCTCTGGTCTCCAAGTGCTGATAAGGTTTCCGTTGTCGTCTATGACAAGAAAGACCCTGAAAAAGTGGTCGGAACTGTCGCTCTTGAAAAAGGAGAAAAAGGAACCTGGAAACAAACTTTGGACGCAAACTCAGGTCTAGGTATCAGCAACTACACTGGCTACTACTACCACTACCAAATCGAGCGCCAAGGTAAAACTGTCCTCGTTCTTGACCCTTATGCCAAATCATTAGCGGCTTGGAATAGCGACCTAGCAAAAACAGATGCCGCTCATAAGGTCGCTAAAGCTGCCTTCGTCGATCCAGCAAAGTTAGGTCCGCAAGACTTGACCTATGGGAAGATTCGAAACTTCAAATCGCGTGAAGATGCCGTTATCTACGAAGCTCATGTTCGTGACTTCACTTCGGATCCTGCCATCGCAAAAGACTTGACCAAGCCATTTGGTACCTTTGAAGCCTTTATCGAAAAACTAGACTATCTAAAAGACTTGGGTGTGACTCATATCCAACTCCTTCCAGTCTTGTCCTACTACTTTGTCAACGAATTGAAGAACCAAGAACGTTTGTCTGCCTATGCTTCAAGCAACAGCAACTACAACTGGGGATATGACCCTCAAAACTACTTCTCCTTGACTGGTATGTACTCAAGCGATCCTAAGAATCCAGAAAAACGTATTGCCGAATTCAAAAATCTCATCAACGAAATCCATAAACGTGGTATGGGGGCTATCTTGGATGTGGTCTACAACCATACTGCCAATCTCGACATCTTTGAAGACTTAGAGCCAAACTACTACCACTTTATGGACGCAGACGGAACTCCTCGTACTAGCTTTGGAGGTGGCCGTTTGGGAACAACCCACTACATGTCTAAGCGTGTCTTGGTAGACTCCATCAAGTATTTAGTCGAAACCTACAAAGTGGATGGTTTCCGTTTCGATATGATGGGTGATCACGATGCGGCTTCAATCGAAGAAGCTTACAAGGCTGCACGCGCCCTCAATCCAAACCTTATCATGCTAGGTGAAGGCTGGAGAACCTATACTGGTGATGAAAATACGCCTGTACAACCTGCTGACCAAGATTGGATGAAACATACCGATACTGTCGCTGTCTTTTCAGATGATATCCGTAACAACCTCAAGTCTGGTTATCCAAACGAAGGCCAACCTGCCTTTATCACAGGTGGAAAACGCGATATCAATACCATCTTTAAAAATCTGATTGCTCAACCAACTAACTTTGAAGCAGACAGTCCTGGAGATGTTATCCAGTATATCGCAGCCCATGATAACTTGACCCTCTTTGACATCATTGCCCAGTCTATCAAAAAAGACCCAAGCAAGGCTGAGAACTATGCTGAGATCCATCGCCGTTTGCGACTTGGAAACCTCATGGTCTTGACTGCTCAAGGAACTCCGTTTATCCACTCTGGTCAGGAATATGGACGTACCAAACAATTCCTTGACCCAGCCTACAAGACTCCTGTTCCTGAAGATAAGGTTCCAAACAAGTCTCACTTGTTGCGCGACAAGGACGGCAAGCCATTTGTCTATCCTTACTTTATCCATGACTCTTACGACTCTAGTGATGCTGTCAACAAGTTTGATTGGACCAAGGCAACAGATGGTAAAGCTTTCCCTGAAAATGTCAAGAGCCGTAACTACATGAAAGGTTTGATTGCCCTTCGTCAATCGACAGATGCCTTCCGACTCAAGAGTCTACAAGATATCAAAGAACGCGTCCAACTCATTACTGTCCCAGGAAAAAATGGTGTTGAAAAAGAAGACGTGGTCATCGGCTACCAAATCACAGCTCCAAATGGAGATATCTACGCAGTCTTTGTCAATGCGGATGATAAGGCTCGCGAATTCAACTTGGGAACTGCCTTTGCTCACTTGAGAAAGGCTGAAGTCCTGGCAGATGAAAATCAAGCTGGACCAGTAGGAATCGCTAAACCTCAAGGTCTCGAATGGACTGAAAAAGGCTTGAAATTGAACGCTCTCACTGCCGTTGTTCTCCGCTTGTCTCAAGGTGGTGCTATCGTTGCCCCAGCTGTGGAAGAAAAACCAGAATTTAATCTTTCTAGCTTGGAAGTTGAACCAGAACAAGGCCAAGTTCAAAACCTAACAGCCAATCCTGAAACTCATGAAACTGCTGCAGAGGCTCTTTCTCAGAAAGTCCTTCCAAACACAGGAACCGAGAGCAAATCCCTCCTTGCCCTTGCTGGATTCAGCATCCTTGCCCTTCTCGGACTTGGATGGTTGATAAAAAACAAGAAAAAGAAATAACCTAGCCCTCCTATAGAGAAAACACCCCATGGTCAGAAGAATCTTCTAGTCATGGGGTGTTGTTTTTTATGATACACTTATCTATCAAATCATATATTCTACACTATAGCTAGCGTCTGATAAGATACGAGCCAGAAACTGCTTGGTTCGTTCTTCTTGTGGACGGTTAAAGAAATCGTGGGGATTATTCTCCTCTACGATACGGCCTCCATCCATGAAAATAACGTGGTTAGCGACATCTCTAGCAAATCCCATCTCATGCGTGACGACCACCATGGTCACACCTTCTCCCGCCAACTGTTTCAGAACATCCAAAACATCTCCAACCAACTCAGGGTCTAGTGCTGATGTTGGTTCATCCAGCAAAATGACCTCGGGCTTGACGGCAATAGCACGCGCAATTCCTATTCGTTGTTGTTGCCCTCCAGATAGCTGGGAAGGGTAGTAGTCTTTGTAGGCCAGTAAACCAACTTTCCCCAAGGCAGATTCTGCACGTTTGAGCGCTTCTTCCTTAGGAACTTTACGAGCCACGATTAGACCTTCTAGAATATTTTCCAGAGCAGTTTTGTTTGCAAATAGATTGTAGTGTTGGAAAACAAAGGCTGTTTTTTGGCGAATTTCTAGAATGTCTTTCTTGCTTAATTTGGCTAAGTCATAAGTTTTTCCTGCCAAGGTCAAATGGCCACTATCAGCTTTTTCTAAGTGGTTGAGGCAACGGAGAAAAGTCGTTTTCCCCGAACCTGATGGTCCTAAAATAACGACGACATCCCCTTGGTTGACCTGGAGATTGACATCCTCCAGGACTTGCCTCTCACCAAATGTTTTTGCGATATGTTCTACTTGTAACATCCTGTCCTCCTATACAAAACGCGCGCTAGATGCTTTCGCTCTCTTTTCTTTTTTCACATAGCCTTTTTCTAATACAGAAAAGCCCCACTGAATCAAACCACAGATCAAAATATACTGCAAAAAGATTACAAAATAAGACTCAAAATACTGGTAACCGTAGGACGCTTCTACACGAGCAATAGCGGTGATATCCTTGATGGTCATAACAAAGACCAGGGAGGTCCCTTTGACGATATTGATCACCAGATTGGCCAAGTTAGGCAAGGCTGAGCGCAAGGCTTGAGGAAAAACAATCCTTAGATAGGTCTGGGTCGTAGTCAGCCCAATCGCATGCGCCGCCTCTAGTTGTCCCTTGTCCACCGTCAAGATAGCTGAACGCAAAATCTCCGATAAACTCCCGACTGTCATCAAACTATAAATAATGAAGGCATAGTAGAGAGGATCAAGCTTGAAAATATCAAAGTCACTTCCTATGCTTTTGAGAAATTGATTCAGCAAACTTGGAAACAAACTATAAAAGAAGAGAATCAATAAAATCGGAGGAGTCGCTCGGATAAACGCCAGATAGACCAGAGAAAAACTCCTCACCCCTCGAACCTTGTAAATCTGCCCCAAGGCCAAAAATAGAGCCGGTAAAAAGCTTAAGACCATAGCCACAATCATGATAATCAAGGTGATTGGCACACCCTTCAAGGTCTCCAGAAAGGTCTTTACAATATAGTCTATATCCATTTCTTACCTCCCTTTTGTTTCCAAAGACTTCTCAAGCAAACGACTCAAGCTAGAAATAACTAAGGCAATCCCCCAATAAAGAAGCGCAACTGCCGTATAGGTTTCCAGCGAGTAGTTCCCTAAATTGCGACTGATCAAGAGATTGCCTGCACCCATAACATCAACGAAACCAATCGTATAGGCCAAGGCAGCATCCCGCATGAGATTGAGAATAGCGGTCGTTATATTGGGAAGAGCAACCTGAAAAGCTTGGGGAAAAATGATTCTCCAAAAAGTCTGACTTGGAGTCAAACCAATACTAAGCCCGGCCTCTGTCTGCCCCTTTGGAATAGCTTGATAGGCCGCCTTGAAGACCTCGGCAACAATAGCCGCAAACAAGAGAATCATCGTCAGGAGAACAAAAATAGTTTTAGACCAGTTGTTGATATCCAAACCAAGCCACCATTTCAGAAATTCTGGCAAGCCATAAAAGACTAGAAAAAGTAAGACAATCGGCGGTGTACAACGAAGGGTGAAAATATAGCCTTTAGAAATCGCTGCAAAACTCTTGTCTTCTCCTACTCGCGCCCAGGCCAAGAGACCTCCAAAAAGGGAACCAAGAAGAGTGGTAAAAAAGAGAATGGACAAGGTCATAGGAAGTGCCTGCCATAAGGTCGGCAAAAACTGAAAGACCTTGGAAAAATCATAAGAAACCATGCAAAACCCTTTCTAGTCTTAGAATTTCTGGTCTAGTCTTTGTCTACGTAACTAAAGACATCTTCTTTAAAGTATTGCTGAGATAGCTTAGCAAGCGTGCCATCTTCTTTCAATTCTTTAATTGCTTTTTCGTATTCTTTAGCAAATTTCTCACCCTTTTCATCACGGTGAATCAAGGGATAAGTTGGAATACCCTTGTATGGGAACCAGCTGAGTTTGTCCGCATATTGGTGGTAAGGGCCATCTTCTGCGGTAACTGCTTTTTCAAAGGACAGTTTGATATCAAAGAAGGCGTCATAACGTCCTTCTAAAACCCAGGCATAGGCATCTGCCACCTTAAAGGATTCAGCCGCTGTCAGCTCAATCGGTGCATCCTGATGTTTTTCATTGTAGCTGGTGATAACATTCCATTGAGCATTCTGTGGCGAGATGGGAACCAATTTCCCTTTATTCTTAGCAAAGTCATCAATGGTTTTGTATTTCTGTTCATCTTCTTTTCTGACAGTAAATCCGATGATGCTCGCTCCCACTGGTTCAGATGGAATGACAAACTTTTTAGCTCGTTCGTCTGTGTACCAAGCTCCCTTGGTTCCGATGTCATACTTGCCTGATTCCAGACCAATCAAGAGGTCGTCATCACTGGTACCCGTATATTCAAATTTATAGTCTGCCAACTTCTCATCAACAGCCTTCAAAACAGCTACTTCATAACCATCTGATTCCCCTTTTTCATTGACAAAGTCATAAGGTACATAGTTTTGTGTATGGGCAACCTTCAAGGTTATGACTTCAGCAGACGAAGCCGTTTCTCCCTCCTTGGCTGGAGCGCCAGCTAAACTTCTCCCGATAATCGTCGCCCCAATTACTGCAACAACTGCTACACCACCGATAATCCATGCTTTTTTACTCATCTTTTTCTCCTTTAGTTTTCAAGCGCTTCTCTCACCCACTGGATACGTTCAACTGCGATATCACTTGGAATGGTACAATCTGCCCCAAGTACCAAGCCCTGTTCCCCAGCTTCTGCAACTAGTTTCTTTGCCTCAGCCTGAATGGCATCCTTGCTACCAGTATACAGTAAGCCCGTCTTGCCATTTTCGAATCCTCCAAGAACCGTACGTCCCTTGAAAATCTCACGACCTTCCTTGAGAGTGATTCCCTCCGGTCCTACAGCCCAGTTAAAGACTTGGGCTGGATAGTCTGCAAAAAGGTGAATATCATTTCGCGCCCCCTCGTAACCACAGATATGAAGAACAGTGACGCCACCAACAGCACTAGCTGCTTCCAGAACAGTTATCTCGCTAGGTGCAATGACGGCTTGATAATCTGCTACTGACACTCGTTGATCTTGGATGCTTTGCACGCTGAGGTAGATTCCATCAGCACCAGCCTCTTCGATGATAGCTCGACTGAGACTAGCAATATCCTCTGCAATCACATCCAACACCTTCTTCAGAGCTTCAGGATCTTCCACCAGAAAGTCCGCGATAAGGTCATCGCCACCAGATACTTCCCCTAGTAGCCACTTGAGATAGGTCACAGGAGCAAAAATATTGTAAATCGCAACGATATCTTCTGTAAACTCTTGCTTGATTTTCTTAACCAAGTCAACCTGCTCTTTTATCCAAGCGTGCTCTGGTCCGAGTGGTTGAATGGTCGCCAATTCTTGAAGTGATTTTCCTTTGGCAATCGCTGGATTTGGATAAGCAAAGTAGCCATCACTCATGAGTTTGATAAAGTCTGGCTGAACTTCTCGGATAAAGCGCTTATGGCCCTCAATATTCTTCTCGATAATGGCTGGATTTGAGAATCCGTGTAGCCATTCGTCTTCGGATGTGAAATGGTGCCAAAAGCCAACTGGCACACGATCAACCTTTTCACCTCTAAATGCTTTTAAAACCCATTCTCTTTTTTCTGACATTCTTATTCTCCATTTCTTACTTTTCCAACTAATAAACTGCTTGCGATATCATTCGAGCGTAGAAAGGGAAGACTGGACTTGGAAAAATCCTGAACTCCACGACATCTCTCTCCATTTTTACAATGCCCATTTTTTACGACGCTTATGGCAACCAAAGCCAGCAAACCGACAACTGCAATGAAGATGCCCCATCTTTTACTTTTCATAGCTCCTCCTTTTAGAGAACAGCTGCCTGCCGAATCCAGTCCAACCTCTCTAAGTCAAAGTCATCTGGAACAGTACAGTCAGCTCCCAGAAGAACGCCTTTACTACCAGCTTCAGCCAGCAACCGTCTTGTTTCATTTTGCAATTCCGCCTTGGAACCTTGATAAAGCAAGCTTTTCTTGCCATTTTCAAATCCACCTAAAACGGCCTTGCCTCGAAACAACTCCTGACCCTGTGTCAAACTAACATCCTCATGATGAGTCGCCCAGTTGACCACTTGAGCTGGATAGTCCTTAAATATCGTCACATCATTGCTCGCACCTTCAAAACCACAGATATGGAGGATATTGGTCCCACCAACCTGATTGGCTGCTTCCAAAATCGCTATATTGCTCGGTTCGATATAGGTTTGGTAGAGTGATGGTGTGATGCGCTCATCTTGAATTTCCTGGGTACTGAGGTAAATCCCGTCAACACCGTCTTGCTGGATGATTTTCTGAGTTAGGATAGCAATATCTCCTGCAATCACATCTAGAATAGCTCTAAATTGCTCAGGATTTTCAAGCAATAGATCAGCCACTTCCTTATCCCCTCGCGAAGTTTCTGTACGGAACCAGCGCTTGAGGTAGGAGATCGGTGAAAAGATATTGTAGAAAGACGCAATCTCTTCGGTAAAGGTCTCTCGAACCGCTTGTACCACTTCCACCTGTTGCTGAATCCATGGGTGTTCCTCACCAATCGACTCAATAGAAGTCAGCTCCTGAATGCTTGCGATCTTAGGACTATAGACATTACTTGGATAAAGGAAAAAACCGTCGCTCATAATTTTGACAAAATCAGGACGAATCCTTTCCACTTCATCGCCTCGAATCGCTCTAAAGACTAAATCTCTTTTACTTGCCATACCTTTCTCCTTCCATTTGGATTGAAACCATCTTACCACTCCTTTTCCTCTTTTCCCAATATATATTGACTATCAACTCGATTGGAAATTTTTATATCTATAAAGAAAAAAATCCCTGAAAAGCTTGATGTTACTAGCCTTTCAAAGATTTACTTTATTTTCATCTATTTTTCAAAAAGGAGCTGATATAGATTTTCTATCAAGCCGATTGAATTTTTTTATATACATCTTCATTCCAAAATTAAGTACATAATTTTATCCTAATACCAAATTACTACTGAAAAATTTATTTTCTCCCGATATTCCCTTGCACAAATTCCATGAAAACGCTACAATATTAATAGACTATTATTAGGAGGATGGGATTATGAAAATATCCAAAGTTACCATTACAATTGCTTCTACACTTGCTTCCGTCATTTTACTGACTGGCTGTGGCACAAATTCGGCAAATTCACAGACAACACAAAGTAGTACATCTGACAATCAGGTTACAATGACCTATGATCAGTTGCGTTCAAGAGAAAATACTATGTCAACTCTTTGGTATCAAAAAGCAGCTGAGACCAAGGCACTCTATCTACAAGGTTACAATGTCGCTACTGATCGTTTGAAAGAACTACTAAAAACACAGACAGATAAACCCTACTCTATCGTTTTGGACTTAGACGAAACCGTATTAGACAATAGCCCTTATCAAGCGCAAAATGTCAAAGATGGAACAGCATTTACCCCAGAAAACTGGGATGTCTGGGTAAAAAAAGCCGCAGCCAGGGCTGTACCAGGTGCTAAAGACTTTCTCCAATTTGCAGACCAAAACGGTGTCCAAATTTACTATGTATCTGACCGCACGATAGACCAGGTAGATGATACGATCAAAAACCTAGAAAATGAAGGAATTCCTGTACAAAGCCGCGATCATCTCATGTTCTTAGAAAAAGGCGTCAAATCTAAAGAAGGTCGTAGACAAGCAGTCCAAGAAAAAACCAACTTAGTCATGCTACTAGGAGACAATCTTGTGGACTTTGCAGAGTTTTCAAAGACCTCTGAAACTGAGCGCGACCAAAAATTAGAGGAATTACAAAAAGAGTTTGGTGAGAAATTCATCATTTTCCCTAACCCAATGTACGGATCATGGGAAAGCACTGTTTACAATGGTAATAAATTGGATGCCAAGGGTCAAACTGAAGAGCGCCAAAAAAACTTACAAGGTTTTGATAAATAAAATAAGGGAGCTATCTACCAGTTTACACCAACCACAAGATATCGTATTTGCGAGAATATCAAAAAAAGACGACTTCCAAGCGGAAATCGTCTTTTAATAGGACAGACTTCTCCAATTCAAAATGTACTTCATTTAGTATAGATGTAGCCATAAATCATATTTTCTAAGTGGTTTATACATGACTGTCCGTCAGGGAAAGCAAATATGCAAAATTTAGAAATTTTGATATAATAGAACTATCAAAAAGTAAAGGAATGATTGGTATGAAAGCAATCACAGCTCACAGCTCACAGCTCACAGCAGAAAGCAATATCAAACGTCATAACTCCACACACCTC
>CAUVMH010000022.1:0-24517 GCA_963552835.1 uncultured Streptococcus sp.
TGTGAAAAAATAATCAGCATTGTTAAGGTTCCGAAAGTTGCAATCCCTAGTAGAATCGCAGAATTCGGAGTTAAATTATTTTTTTTCATTCTAAACCTCTTGCGCATTATTATATCACAAATGCCCTTAAAAAGCGACCTTTAAAGAGAAAGCACTGCTTTTATTATAGTAAGATACTCTTAAAGAAACCATACATAAAAAAGGAGAGCAAATGCCTCGCTCTCCTTTTTCCACATCAGTGCAGAATCTTCCGCCTAGATTACATTATTCACCTAATTCTAGTCGAATGTCTTGTAGGCGCTCTTGCGCCTGTTTCACAATTGATTCTAAAATAGACTTACATGGTTTGATGTCTTTCACCAAACCTGCAATTTGTCCGCTCATCATTGAACCATGAACTGTATCACCTTCATAGACAGCCTTAGATAGGGAACCGATCGTAATTTCTTCCAGTTCCTCTCGGTTTGTACCTTTCTGCTCTAACTCAATATAGTGATCTGTCATCTCATTGCGAATACAACGAACTGGCGCTCCCGCGATGCGACCTGTAACCGCAGTCGCTGTATCACTTGCCGCCAAAATAGCTTCTTTATAGGCTGGAGAAATTGGACATTCTTCTGAAGCAAGAAAAACTGTTCCCATTTGAACTCCTTGTGCACCTAGGGCAATGGCAGCAGCCAGCCCTCGGCCATCTGCCACACCTCCGGCAGCAATGACCGGAATTGATACCGCATCAACGATTTGCGGGATAAGAGCCATTGTATTGGTCTCTCCGATATGCCCACCAGCTTCTGAACCCTCAGCGATTACAGCATCAACTCCCAATTCTTCCATTTTTTGAGCATGCTTGACACTGGCTATAACTGGAATAACCTTGATTCCTGCTTCTTTCAAGTAAGGCATGATATGCTTAGGTGTTCCTGCACCTGTAGTTACCACCGGAACCTTTTCTTCGATGATAACAGTCACAATATCCTTGATGTTTTTCATCATCAACATGATGTTGACACCAAAAGGCTTATCTGTCAACTTTCTCAATTCACGAATTTCTTCTCGCAACTGCTCTCCAGTCATACCACCTGACGCAATAATTCCTAGTCCTCCAGCCTCAGAAACAGCTGCTGCTAGTTGATAGTGGGAGATTTGAGCCATAGCCCCTTGGAAAATTGGATATTGAATCTGTAAAAGTTTTGTAATTGACATATGAGTCCTCCTTTTATTTTCTGTTGATTCTTGTTGGCAAATGGATGCATAGTGCACCAATATCCCCGTCAACAAGAAAATGTTACATTTGTCTCCTCATATTCTGCTATCCTAAAAAATCTGGCTTACGATCCTGCTGATCTGTAAAAGGAATAAGTGGGGGGCGAGAACGTAGAACATAATCTACAAATTCCTTCCCATCCTTGTCAAACTCTACCACCGCGAAAAATTGATCATGATAAAAGAAAAACTTGTAATGATTCTCAAAAGCCTGACGCAACCACTTCTTTTTGGCTAAAATTGATTTCATAGGATAATCATCAACTGCTGGAACCCAGAGAGGATTTCGATGAACATGTGATAACATCAAGTCCCCCATATGGATCATCGTATCTTTCCCCTGTTTGAGCAAGATAATACTGTGGCCATTGCTGTGACCACTTGTGTGAATCATTTGGATTTCTGGAATGACATTGATATACTCTGAGAAAGTCGTCACCTGATCTTGAATCGGTTCCCAATTCTCTCTCAGATAAGTTCCTCGTGTTCGATTATTAGGGTTTCTCATCTCATACCATTCGACATCATTCACAATAATCTTAGCGTTTGGATACTTGGAAACCAGCTTCCCTTGATCATTCACATACGTCAAGCCACCAGAATGATCGTGGTGCATATGTGTCATCAGCACGATGTCAATATCTTCAGGCGATAGTCCTAAAAGAGATAAACTTTCTTCTACCCGACTTTCAGTTAAGATTCCTAAGTTGCGCCTTTGTTTATCGGATAATTTTGCTGTATCAAAACTTGCATCTATCAAGTAATTTTTACCCTTGTACTGGATCAAAATAGGATCCGTCAATTCTGCCATCATATTAGCATCATTTGTTGGGTAGTAACGAGACCACACAACTTTCGGAACCGGACCAAAAAGAGTCCCTGCATCCGTCAATTTATCGGCTCCACGTAGCCATGTCAGTTTCATATCATGAAATTGATATTCCTGTAAGGTGAGTTCTGCCATGCTTTACTCCTTTATCCATTGGGCTGCTATTCTTTTACGAATCGAATCCCCAGATTTTCCATAGATTTCAATCGTTTTGGCATCCTTTAGATAACGGTCTATGGGGATGTCATCCAAGGTTTGAAGAGGTCCAATTAATCTAATAATTTCCTCAGAAATCTCAATTGCTACTTTTGTCGTATAAAGTTTTATCTGAGATACAAAGAGAGAATCCGCCTTCATCCTATCCTTGTAGGAAGCAAAATAAGATTCAGCCGCACACAGCTTAGTATACAAGTCTGCGAATTGATGTTGATAGACTGTCGCATCGATTAATGGTTTCCCAAATCTTCTTTTGACCTTTACAAAAGCCAGACCTGTTTCAAAAGCTCCCTCAGAGATACCAATAGAGATTGCGCTTAATCCTAGCTGTAATTTTTTGATAATATCATTTAACTGAGTTTCCCCATTTAGCGTCAATCCTAGCAGACTATCTTCTGGCAATATGACCTGATCAAAAGTTACCGAATTCACAGGCAAACCCTGTAAACCAGGTTTTGCAATATCATCTCCAAAAGCAACTCCCGGTCGAGTCGTATCAACAATGAAAAATCCGTATCCATCTTCTCCGTTAGCTTCCTGAACCTTGGCTAAGATTAACAAAATATCTGTATAGCGGCAATTTGATACAATTGACTTCTTCCCAGTTAAAGACCAACCTGTTTCTGTTTTCCTTGCAGTTGTTGCAATAACCTCCAAGCTGTCCATCAATTTTCCTTCAGAAAATCCCAAGCCAGCTAAGATTTCTCCCCTTACTAATGGTTCTACATAACGCGATTTTTGTTCCTGACTCCCATATCGTAAAATAGGATAGATACCATAACATGCCTGAGTTAGTAGAACAGCAGAAAAAGCAGGAAAATCTTTTGAAATCAAGCGAATAAAGGTCAAAAACTCGGTTCTCAAAACAGAATCTTGACTATCTAAAAGCAAGGAAAAGATATCAAATTGCTCAATAAACTGATAAAGCAATTCTCTAGGGAACTGTTGTTCATCCTCACGAGACTTGAAATAGTCCCGAATCAACACTTTCACGTCTGCCTTCAATTCTCGCGCCAGCACGTCATTATAGGTCATCGCATTCACCTCATCTTAGTTGTCAGAAAACGGTTGGTAATAATCTTTCAACAATTCTTCATACACATAAGACTCTACTTCATTGTAGGAGTTTTTATAGGGTCTACAAAACCAAATATTAAATGGAATCGGATCCTTGAATCTAACCGCCTTAAAACGACTCTTATCCACAAAATATTCAACCGGCCTTGGCAAAAGGGCAATCAAATCTGTCTGATGAGTTGATTCAACTAGGAAGTCCCAAGTAGAGGAAAGATAAGCAAATTTAGCCTCAATTCGTTGTGAACGAAGTTTTTCTGTCACTAAATCATAAGTCGTAAATGTTTTGTTGAAGGTTGCCAATTCATAACCAGCAATATCAGACCATTCCAACAAGCTTTTCTGAGCCAGCGGATGATCCTTATCCATATAAGCAACGTATTCATCCAATTGAATGATATGTTGTTCATATTTTTTAGCATCCAGGCTCGTAGGCTCTATCAGAATAGAGAGATTCAAATCTCCATCAACCATTTTTTGACGAATTTCCTTCCCTCCACCTTCCGTAATCTGGATATGGATATGAGGATTATTTTTCAGAAAGTGAGGCAAGGCACTAGCAAAATAAACTCGTAAAATCAAGGACGGAATACCAAAATTAATGGTGCCTTTTTGCTTTTGAGCTTCTATATGGATCATGGAAAGCATTTCTTCATGTCGATTCACAATCTCGGTCGCATAACGATAAATTTTGCGTCCCGCCTCTGTTAAACTTTCTAATCTTCCATTCTTGCGATTGAATAATTGAACCCCTTCAGCTGCTTCAAAATTTGTCACAAATTGACTCAAGGCTGATTGACTAATGTGAATCTTCTTTGCAGCAATGGAAAGGTTGCATCCGCATTCTATGATATTGATGAAATAGTTCATTTGGATAATATCCACTTACCCATCACCTAGCTTTCCTTCACTATTTTAGTAAGTCAATTAGACAACTATTCTAGTGTTTGATAGTTGTCTACTGACTTTTTATCGAAATAACATTTCGAATACTTCATTTTAACGTTGTATATAAAGCGCTTACAATACTATCTAGTTTATATCATAACACACTAAGTAGAAAATAGCTCTTTTTTTGCTTAAATCGGCATTGTTTTTAGGTCTTCTGAGACAATGACTTCCCCAGCTGTTTTTTCAAGAACTTCTTCTAATGTCACACCAGGAGCCAGCTCTTTCAACAGGAATTTACCATCTTTGAATCCAAAAACAGCTAATTCTGTGATGACAAGATCCAATACTCCTTTAGCTGAAAGTGGCAAGGTACATTCTTTCAACAACTTAGATTCCCCATCAGCAGTTGTATGTTGGATAGCCCCGATTACGCGCTTAGCTCCTACCAATAAATCCATTGCGCCACCCATACCAGGAGCAAATTTCCCTGGGATAATCCAGTTCGCAATGCTTCCATCTTGGCTGACTTCAAGAGCTCCAAGAACGGTTGCATCCACGTGTCCACCACGAATAATGGCAAAGGAAGTTTGTAGATCAAACAAGGCTGCTCCTGGCAACAATGTAATAGGAGCTCCACCAGAGTTCGCTAAATTGGCATTATAGTTGTCCTTGGTAGGTGTTTCCCCAAATCGAAGAGCGCCATTTTCTGCCTGTAAAATAACATTTACACCTTCAGGAATGTAATCAGCAGAGGCATTTGGAATCCCAAAACCAAGATTGACCACATCTCCATCTTTAAATTCAAGTGCTACACGTCTTGCGATAATCTCTTTTGCTTTCATTTT
The DNA here is from genome assembly GCA_963552835.1 of uncultured Streptococcus sp. Lineage (GTDB taxonomy): Bacteria > Bacillota > Bacilli > Lactobacillales > Streptococcaceae > Streptococcus. The sequence continues at coordinate 5,119 of CAUVMH010000022.1, forward strand.
ACTTCACCCCCGCCAGTTTCTTTGTCTCTGTCCACAGATCTCCCATCATCTGATGATGCTCTTGTGGTGTCAATCCTTGAACGACATAGTCAACTAGGATACCAGGGATGTAAATATCATTTGGATCAATTTCTCCGACTTCAACCAATTCGTTTGTCTCAACAATAACTGTGTCAGCTGCTAGAGCGAGTTGAAGGGAGATGTTTTTAGTAGTCCCATCCAGATAAAGGTTGCCATACTTATCAGCCTTTGTAGCTTTAATCAAGGCAACATCAATCTTCAATGGATCATAAATCAAATATTCTTTTCCATTTCGAGTCACTTTTTCGTGTTCATCTTCAAGAATTGTTCCTACACCTGTTGGTGTTAAGACTGCTCCAAGGCCCGCGCCCGCAGCATGCAAGCGTTCTACGACAGTTCCCATCGGAGTGAACTCCACTTTCATGGCTCCCGAGAAATAATCATGCTGAGCAGCAGCGGATGTCCCTACATGGGCTGCAATGTACTTTGTAACCTGATGGTTTTCACAAAGTCGACCAACTCCAACTTCCTTACCGGGTTGAGAGGTTACAACAGACACCAAGGTCAAATCTTGCTGGTTTTGACGAACCAGTTCCTCAATTAACTCAAGTGGCTCTCCCACTCCGAGAAAACCAGAAATACCAACTTTATCTCCTGAATGAATCAAGGAAATAGCTTCAGACAATGTTACAACTTTCATAACCTATCGCCTCTCTTATTTACGTTGAAATACAGCCTTGCGTTTTTCAACAAAAGCACGCATTCCTTCTACCTTATCTTCTGTAGAGAAGAGTAGAGCTTCCGCTTCTGTTTCCAAACGAATAGCATTTTTCAGAGGGAGTTCTGAGCCAACTTGGATAATATGTTTAGCCTTTTCAACTGCTAGCGGTGCATTTTTCATAATCGCTCCTGCCAGCTCTTCTGCCGCAGTCAATAGTTCTTCTGCTGCTACCAACTTGTTAAGAATTCCAAGATCATATGCTTCTTGTCCGTTAACCATTCTAGCAGTAAAGATTAATTCCTTTGTTTTACTAGTACCAATCAAACGAGACATTCTTTGGGTACCTGCAAAACCAGGAATGATTCCCAAGCCAACTTCAGGGAAGCCAACCATTGTCTTGTCATAGCCGATTCGGATATCAGTTGAAAGAGCTAATTCTAGACCGCCTCCCAAAGCATACCCATTCAATACTGAAATAGTTGGCTGGGTCAATTCAGATAAACGGGTAAAGGTGTCGTTCGCATAGGTCATGTATTCATGAGCCTGAATTGGAGACATTTGGTCCATCTCTTTAATGTCTGCTCCAGCGACAAATGCTTTTTCCCCTTGACCAGTCACGATGACAACACGAATGTCCTCGCTTGCTTCAATCTGGTCTAAAGCGAGATTCAAATCCTTTAAGACTTCTGAACTTAAAGCGTTCAAAGCCGATGGACGGTTAATTGTTAGATAGCCAAGACCATTCTTAACCTCTAATAAAACAGTTTTACTCATTGTTTTGCTCCTACTTGATTTATTTTGAGTACAGAGTACAGCGTCAACAAATACCAACACAAAATGTAAGAGCTTACATTTTCATCATAATCCTTTTTTCCCTATCCGTCTACTTAATCTTTATTTATAGACCTATAAGTCCAGCTTATAGAATAGAGCCATTCAATCTACCCTCAAAGTCTTAGGAAAAGCAAAAATACCTTATCAAGCACTTTCGGAGAAAGACACTTGATAAGGTATGTAACTATGAGATTGGATCAATATCTCATTTTGTAATCGTAATATTGAAAAAGAGGAACTGACGTTCAGTTTTCTAATAACTAACGTTCAACGATGAGGGCTGTTCCCATCCCTCCTCCGATACAGAGAGTTGCTAAACCAGTTTTGGCATCACGTTTCATCATCTCATGTACCAGAGTCACTAAGATACGGCAGCCTGAAGCTCCAATTGGATGACCAAGAGCAATCGCGCCACCATTGACATTGACAATATCTGTGTTAAAGCCAAGTGTTTTCCCAACCGCACAAGCCTGAGCAGCAAAGGCTTCATTTGACTCGATCAAGTCAAGATCATCAACTGTCAAATTGCCTTTTTCTAGAGCTTTGCGAGTCGCATAAATCGGTCCACATCCCATAATTTTAGGATCCAAACCTGCACTTGCATACGAACGAATGCGAACAATCACTGGGAGTCCCAATTCTTCAGCTTTTTCAGCGCTCATGACCAAGACAGCCGCTGCTCCGTCATTGATACCTGATGCATTACCCGCTGTAACAGAACCGTCTTTTTTGAAAACAGGTCGTAGCTTAGACAGACTCTCCAAGCTAGCATCTTTTCTAGGAAATTCATCTGTATCAAAGACGATAGGATCGCCTTTACGTTGAGGAATAACCACCGGAACAATCTCTTCCTTAAAGCGTCCAGATTCTATAGCCGCCACTGCTCGTTTTTGTGATTCCAAAGCAAGCGCATCTTGATCATCTCGGCTAATACCATATTCTTCTGCCACATTCTCAGCTGTAATCCCCATATGGTATTCGTTAAAGGCATCAGACAAACCGTCCTTAATCATGGTATCTACCACTTTCGAATCTCCCATACGACCACCCCAACGGAAACTTGGCAAAACGTATGGCGCCTGACTCATGTTTTCTGCACCACCAGCTACGATAATATCTGCATCGCCGCATCGAATCGCTTGAGCAGCCAACTGCACTGCCTTCAAACCGGAACCACAAACCTTGTTGATAGTAAAGGCTGGTGTAAATTCAGGGAGTCCTGCGTGAATGCTCATTTGACGAGCTACGTTTTGACCTAAACCTGCGCCTAGGACATTCCCCATAATCACTTCATCTACCTGCTCTGGTTTAATATTCGCTTTTTCCAAAGCACTCTTAATTACCAAAGATCCCAAATCAACAGCAGAAACATTCTTCAAGCTCCCGCCAAAGGAACCTAAAGGTGTTCGCACTGCCGAAACAATAACTACGTCTTTCATGACTACCTCCATCAGTGTCTAGTAAGTAAAGAAGCCTTCTTTTGTCTTCCGTCCCAATTTTCCTGCTTCGACCATTTTCTTAAGAAGAGGAGCAGGACGGTATTTTTGATCACCAAACCCTTGGTTTAGGACGCCCATAATAGCCAAACAAACATCCAACCCAATCAAGTCAGCAAGAGCCAAAGGTCCAATAGGATGATTTGCACCAAGTTTCATCGCTTCATCGATTTCCTCGGCACTAGCCACTCCTTCACCTAGAATGTAAATGGCTTCATTGATCATAGGAATCAAAATTCTGTTCACAACAAAACCATAAGAATCTTTAACATCAACTGGTGTTTTACCAATTTTCACTGTCAATTCACGAACTGCCTGAACCACTTCTTCTGAAGTCTGCAAGGCCTTAATAACCTCTACAAGTTTCATGATTGGGGCAGGATTAAAGAAGTGCATTCCAATCACGCGCTCCTGATGTTTAGTAGCAGCAGCTATATCCGTGATTGACAAAGAGGATGTGTTTGATGCTAAGATAGTTTTAGGATCTGTCAATTCATCCAATTGTTTGAAAATATTCAACTTAATCTCACGGTTCTCAGTTGCAGCTTCAATCACCAATTGGACTTGTTTCGCATCTTCATATGAAACAGATGGAAGCAAATTGGCCAATACCTGATCCTTCTCATCCGCAGACATCCGTCCTTTTTCAACTGAACGTTCCAATTGTTTTGTGATATTATTCAAGCCTCTTTGAACAAATTCTTCTTTAATATCGTTTAAGTAAACTGTAAAACCAGCCTGAGCAAATACTTGAGCAATTCCGCTTCCCATTTGACCAGAACCAATAATCATCACCTTAGATATCATTATTTTCTCCTTCTTATTCTACAAAAATCCAGTGCATGAAGCAAGGACGATTGAACAAAAATCCTTCAATCGCCCTTCTGACATTAAACAAAGGCACCTAGTCCAGTAATCTCACGACCAACAATTAAGGCATTCACTTCGTGTGAACCTTCATAGGTATAGATTGATTCAGCATCTGCAAAGAAACGAGCAACGTCTGTCTCAAGTGTAATACCATTACCTCCGCAAGTTTCACGAGCAAGGGCAACTGTTTCGCGCATCACCAAGGAATTGTGCATCTTAGCAAGAGCAGAGTTAAGCATCAATTCATTCCCTTTCTCTTGCATCTCAGCAATACGAGTTGAATAAGCAATAACTGCTACAGCATTTGCTTGCATACGAGCCAATTTTTCTTGAACAATTTGGAATTTGGCAATTGGACGTTTGAACTGTTCACGATCTTTAGCATATTTAAGAGCTGCAACATACGATCCACAAGTCACTCCCATAGCAATGTGAGCAACGTCCGCACGAGTGAAGGTCAAGATACGGGCTACATCACCAAAACCATTGATATTTACCAAACGGTCTGAATCTGGAACCTCTACATTCTTCATGGTAATATGGCCATTGCGGACACAACGAAGAGCAATCTTGTGTGGGATTGGTTCTGCATGATATCCAGGAGCTCCCTTACGAACGATAAAGCATTTCACCTTGCCATCCGCAACATCACGAGCAAATACAGGAACAACATCCGCAGTATCTGAGCCACCAATCCAGCGTTTTTCACCATTTAGAATCCACTTGTCTCCAACACGTTCTGCAGTAGTTGCAAGTCCTCCAGCAATATCAGAACCTGAAAGAGGTTCAGTTAAAGCGAAGCAACCTTGCCAATCAAATGTTGCTAATTTTGGAAGAAATTCTTTTTGTTGACGCTCATCACCACCCAAGAGAATTGTGTTGTAGCAAAGTCCGCCATGAACGGTGTAGAATGTTGCCATAGAAGCATCGAAGCGAGCAAGTTCAAGATACAAGAAAGCAATATAAAGTTCAGAAGGTTTCCAGCTACCCTCACGTCCCTCAAACAATTTTGGATTGTTCATAATTTGAGCGCCCCTAGCTACAGCATAGAATTCTTCAAAAGGAAAATCAGGTTTTTCCCAGTATTCATTAATAACCGGACGGAGATGTTTCTCAATCAAACGGCGAGTTTCTTGTAAAACCTCTGCTTCTCCCAAAGTTAGACCATCCGCATAGTGAAAAAGGTCTTCAGGATATAGTTCGCGTAAAATTTCTTCTTTTGTTGCCATAGTTATGACTCCTTTATTTGTTATAAGAGCGCTTACATTTTTGTATTCGCTATTTGTTGACAACACCATTCTATCCCTTAGGGTATTATTTTGTCTACTTAATAAATATAAACACCCCTATAAGTTCAGATTATAGAGACCGATTTTGACTGTTTAATCAAGGATTTCCTCGTTTTTCTACTTACTTAGGCACAAGAAAAAGTGGTTTACAAATCAGTAAACCACTTTTGTTAGTTATTTCAATTTTATGATTCTTTTACTTCTAATAAACCAACTTCACCATCTTCACGGCGATACAAAACATTTGTTGTTTGATCTTCCACGTCTACATAGATAAAGAAATCATGTCCCAACAAATCCATTTGAAGAAGCGCTTCTTCCAAATCCATTGGTTTCAAATCAATTTGTTTTGAACGAACCACTTTTGGTTGCACAACATTTGCATCTTCAACTAGGGCATCTGTAAAGAGTTGGCTTGTCGCAACTTTATTTTTATTCTTACGTTCGATTTTTGTTTTATTTTTACGAATCTGACGTTCAATTTTATCAGTTACAAGGTCGATAGATCCATACATATCTTGAGAAATATCTTCTGCACGAAGAGTAATAGATCCAAGTGGAATCGTTACTTCAACCTTTGCTGTTTTTTCACGGTAAACTTTCAAATTCACACGTGCATCCAACTCTTGCTCTGGTTGGAAATACTTTTCGATCTTTTCGAGTTTAGAAACTACATAATCACGAATTGCTTCTGTTACTTCTAGGTTTTCACCACGGATACTATATTTAATCATATAAGTACCTTCTTTCTAAACATTTTTGTTTTTCTAACTATATTATAGCGCTTTCATTTTCATTTTGCAAATTTTTTCCTCATCTTACAAGGGAAAAAGTTTTAACATCCAAAGCTCCTGCTTCTTCAAAAAGACGCTTCACACGATTGACAGTCGCACCTGTTGTATAGATGTCATCAATAACCAAAATTTTCTTAGGAAGAGGGTCTTCAGCTTTTATAAAAAATGGAATTTCGGTAGCTAATCGTTCCGAGCGATTCTTAGAAGAACTAGCCGTCTCTTCTCTTTTCCCTAGTAAATCTTGAAAAGAAAAACCTGCTGCCTCAACCAAACCTTCAACCTGGTTAAATCCCCTCTCAAGCAATCTTTCAGGACTTAGAGGAATAACAACAAATTGATAGTCTCCATACTTTTTCAATTCATTAGCTAGAACAGGAGCAAAAACCTTTCTAAGTAGAAAATCCCCATCAAACTTATATCGACTAAAGAAGTCTTTCATAGCTTGATTATATGTGAAGATTGCATTATGATCGACTCGAATCTCTTCTTTACACCAAAGTTTACAATCTTGACACATGGTTGACAAGCCTGCTTTCATACAGTTCGGGCAATAGTTCTCACCAATTTTCTCAAAAGTAGACTCACAATCTGAACAAAGATAGTTGTTCTCATTCTTAAACAGCAAGAGGTGACTAAATGTGAAGTCACTCTTTATTGTCTGTCCACATAATAAACAGTTCATAAACCTGCCTCCTTGTTCATCTGCTTAATTTCCTTGATTGCTTTTTTGATGGCAACATTTAATCCATCATGAAAGAAGAGCAATTCACCAGTCGGTCTATCCATACTGCGCCCAACTCGCCCTCCAATCTGAATCAAGCTAGACTTGGTAAAGAGACGATGATTAGCTTCTACAACAAAAACATCCACACAAGGGAAGGTGACCCCACGCTCCAAAATTGTCGTACTAATAAGGATTGTCAACTCCCCATCTCGAAAAGCTTGTACCTGCTCTAATCGATTTTCTGTGACAGAGGACACAAAGCCGATGTTTTCATTTGGAAACTGTTCCTGCAAGAGTTCTTTTAGTTTCTCGCCTTTCTTAATCTCAGATGCAAAGATTAACAACGGATAACTTGTTCTTCTCTGCTTCTTAATGTAGGACTTTAACTTTGGAGACAACTGACTCTTTTCTATATAGCGATTAAAGTCTGATAACCAAACTGGCTTTGGAATAATCAATGGATTTCCATGAAACCGTCTCGGCAAGCTTAATTGTTTTAATTCTCCTGTGCGAACCTTCCTATCTAACTCATCTGTAGAAGTTGCTGTAAGGAATATCTTTAATCCATCCTCCTTTACACTATTCTTTACAGCATAGTAAAGTATAGTGTTGTCAATATAAGGAAAGGCATCTACTTCATCCACTATCAGCAAGTCAAAAGCATGATAAAATTTTAACAGCTGATGAGTCGTTGCAACAACTAGTGGTGTTCGAAAATAGGGTTCTGACTCACCATGAAGTAGTGCTATCTCACAAGCAAAGTCATTCTGTAGTCGTTTATACAGCTCCAAACAAACATCGATTCGAGGGCTGGCCAAACAAACTGCACCACCTTCATCAATCACTTTGGCCACAACCTGATAAATCATCTCCGTCTTTCCAGCTCCTGTTACAGCATGAACTAAAGTCGGTTCCTTCTTTTTAACTGCTCGGATCAATCCCTCTGACACCTTTTCCTGAAAAGGGGTTAACTGACCACGCCATTTGAGAACATCTTGCTTAGGAAAATCTTCCTGCGGAAAATGGTATAATGCTTGATCACTCCTGACTCGCTTCATCAGTAAACACTCCCTGCAATAGTAGGCACCGATAGGCAAATACCATTCCTCTAGAATCGTACTATTACAACGTTGACAAAGCAATTTTCCCTTCTCTTTTCTCATTGCCGGCAGTTTCACCGCCATCTGTCGTTCCTCTTCAGTTAATTCTTTCTCAGTAAACAAGCGACCGAGGTAATTTGGATTTACTTTCATACTTTAATATTCGTAAAAATCTCGCACTTTAGGTATTTTTTTAGTACAATTAAATCATGGAATTTAGAACAATTAAAGAGGATGGGCAGGTCCAAGAAGAAATCAAAAAATCCCGTTTTATCTGCCATGTCAAGCGTATTTATAGCGAAGAAGAGGCCCGTGATTTTATCACTACCATCAAAAAAGAACACTATAAAGCCACCCATAACTGCTCTGCTTTTATTGTAGGGGAACGCAGTGAAATCAAGCGTACGAGTGATGATGGGGAGCCTAGTGGTACTGCTGGAGTCCCTATGCTCGGAGTCTTAGAAAATCATAATCTTACCAATGTCTGTGTAGTAGTTACCCGCTATTTTGGTGGCATCAAACTAGGTGCTGGTGGTTTGATTCGTGCTTATGCAGGTAGTGTGGCCTTGGCTGTCAAAGAAATTGGCATTATTGAAATCAAAGAACAGGCTGGCATAACCATTCAGATGTCTTACGCTCAGTATCAAGAATATGGCAATTTCCTTAGAGAGCATAAACTCATAGAACTCGAGACAAATTTTACAGATCAAGTTGATACAATGATCTATGTTAATAAGGAAGAGAAAGAAAATATCAAAGCTGCTCTCGTTGAGTTCTTTAATGGAAAAATTACTTTAACAGATCAAGGTTTACGAGAGGTTGAAGTTCCTGTAAACTTAGTGTAAAAAAGGAGAAATTATGGTTTTTGGAAAATTTATTCAAGGACTTGCTGGAAACTTTAGCGAGGAAAACAAAGAGACTCTTATTAAAGAATATGGACAATATCTACTAGAGAATGAAGAAATTCAAAGTGGGTATAAACTTATTCGGGATTCAATCATCTTTACAAATATTCGTATCATCTTTACAGATAAGCAAGGTGCCACTGGTCGCAAGGTATCTGTTAAGTCACTCTTTTTGATAAACATTGTAAACGTTGAAATGGAAACTGCTGGAGCAGGTATAGATGATAGTGAGATTACGATCACTTATTTAGAAAATGTCTTTCTAAAAGCACATAATGAGCATCTGAGTTTCCATAAATTTGAATTCCCTAAAAAAACGGACATCCTCCCTCTTTACACCTATTTATTAGAATTGGCTTATCACAATCGATTAAAAATTAATGGCTTAGACCTTTGATATAAAAAAATCCTATCACTTTGATAGGATTTCTATATTTTACAAATAGCCTTAAGCGCGTTATACTAGTATAATCTTATACAAAGAGGTATATCTATGACTATCTACAATAATATTACTGAACTAATCGGTCAAACTCCAATTGTTAAACTTAACAACATTGTTCCAGAGGGTGCTGCAGACGTCTATGTTAAACTAGAGGCCTTTAACCCAGGATCCTCAGTCAAAGACCGTATTGCCCTTAGCATGATTGAAAAAGCGGAACAAGATAACATTCTAAAACCCGGTGCTACTATTGTTGAAGCAACGAGTGGAAATACTGGAATCGGTCTTTCATGGGTAGGTGCTGCTAAAGGATATAAAGTTGTTATCGTCATGCCTGAAACGATGAGTGTGGAACGACGAAAGATTATCCAAGCCTATGGTGCTGAACTCGTCCTCACTCCTGGTAGCGAAGGAATGAAAGGGGCTATTGCCAAAGCTCAGGAAATCGCTGCTGAACGTGACGGCTTCCTTCCACTCCAATTTAATAACCCAGCTAACCCAGAAGTACACGAAAGAACAACAGGAGCTGAAATACTGGCTGCTTTCGGTTCGGATGGACTAGATGCTTTTGTGGGTGGTGTTGGTACTGGTGGAACGATCTCAGGTGTTTCTCACGCTCTTAAAGTAGCAAATTCAAACATTCAAGTTTATGCAGTTGAGGCAGACGAGTCAGCTATCTTGTCTGGTGAAAAACCAGGACCTCACAAAATTCAAGGCATCTCAGCTGGATTTATTCCTGAAACACTTGATACAAAGGCCTATGATGGTATCGTCCGCGTAACGTCAGATGATGCTCTAGCACTTGGCCGTGAAATTGGTGGAAAAGAAGGCTTCCTTGTTGGGATTTCTTCAGCTGCAGCGATTTACGGGGCAATTGAGGTTGCCAAGAAATTAGGTACAGGGAAGAAAGTCCTTGCTTTAGCACCGGATAACGGCGAACGTTATTTGTCTACAGCACTCTATGAATTTGAAGTGTAGTCTCCTAAATGCACTTAGCCCTTATTAAAGGGCTTTTTATATACTCATTCTAAAACAAAGTTTTGGGGCAGATAAAGGCTTGTTGGGGTTACAAGAGATGTGATCTGAGAGGTAAGCGTCAAGCAAGAATTAACATGGGATTCATACTCATGGCCAATAACCTCTTAAAATACAATAAGAGAGGGAGTCAAAATTAAAAAGCTAGAGTTCCTCAATTGGAAATCTCTAGCTTTTTTATGGCTGAGAACTATTTGTCTCAGATTTTTTAGTTATTCAAAGCTGCTGCCATTGTAGCTGCAACTTCAGCTTCAAAATCATTTGCAGCTTTTTCGATACCTTCACCAACTTCAAAGCGAGCGAACTCAACTACTGAAGCATTTACTGATTCAAGGTAAGCTTCAACTGTCTTGCTGTCATCCATGATGTATACTTGTGCAAGAAGTGTGTATGCTTGGTCAACTTTAGTGTTGTCAAGCATGAAGCGATCCATTTTACCTGGGATGATTTTGTCCCAGATTTTTTCTGGTTTGCCTTCTGCAACCAATTCAGCTTTGATATCTTCTTCAGCTTGAGCAATCACTTCATCAGTCAATTGAGCTTTTGATCCATATTTCAAGTGTGGAAGAGCTGGTTTACCAACCATTGCACGGCTATCATTATCTTGGTCAATCACGTGGTTCAATTGTGCCAACTCATCTTTAACAAATTGCTCATCCAATTCTTTGTAAGAAAGAACTGTTGGTTTCATCGCAGCAATGTGCATTGAGATTTGTTTAGCAAGAGCTTCGTCTCCACCTTCAATAACAGAGATAACACCGATACGGCCACCATTGTGTTGGTATGCTCCAAAGTGTTGTGCATCTGTTTTTTCAAGCAAAGCAAAACGACGGAATGAGATTTTTTCACCGATTGTAGCTGTTGCAGATACATAGGCAGCTTCAAGAGTTTCACCTGAAGGCATTGTCAAAGCAAGAGCTTCTTCGTTGTTCGCTGGTTTACCTTCAGCAATTACTTTAGCTGTTGCGTTTACCAAGTCAACGAATTGAGCGTTTTTCGCAACGAAGTCAGTTTCAGCATTTACTTCAACTACTGCTGCAACGTTACCGTTAACAAATACACCAGTCAAACCCTCAGCTGCAACACGGTCAGCTTTCTTAGCTGCCTTAGCCATACCTTTTTCGCGAAGCAATTCGATTGCTTTTTCGATATCACCTTCAACTTCAACCAATGCTTTCTTAGCGTCCATAACACCAGCACCAGATTTTTCACGCAACTCTTTAACAAGTTTAGCTGTAATTTCTGCCATTTTGATTCTCCTATATTTTTTAAAAATAGGAGAGCCGGGCTAAGCCCCGCCCTCCTAGGTAATGATTACTTATTTGAATTAAGCGTTGTCGCCTTCTACAACTTCAACGATTTCTTCGATTGAGTCTGCTTGAGCTTCTGAAGCTGCAAATTCAGCTTCAACTGCTGTTGCGTCTTCGCCTTGACGTCCTTCGATGATAGCGTCAGCCAATTTAGCTGTAATCAATTTAACCGCGCGGATAGCGTCATCGTTAGCTGGGATGATTACATCGATATCGTCTGGATCAGTGTTTGTGTCAACCATCGCTACAACTGGGATACCCAATTTTTTAGCTTCTTTAACAGCGATTTGTTCTTTATGTGGGTCAACTACGTACATTACATCTGGGATACGAGGCATATCTTCGATACCACCCAAGAATTTTTCAAGACGTGCACGTTGTTTGTTAAGAAGTGCAACTTCTTTCTTAGGAAGAACATCAAAGATTCCTTCTTCTTCCATACGTTTGATTTCTTTCAAACGAGCGATACGTTTTTGGATAGTTCCCCAGTTAGTAAGAGTTCCACCCAACCAACGGTGGTTGATGTAGTATTGACCTGAACGTTCTGCTTCCTCTTTAACAGCGTCAGCAGCTTGTTTTTTTGTACCAACAAACAATACAACTGCATCGTTAGCTGCCGCATCACGCATGAAGTCGTATGCTTGGTCAGCGTATTTTACAGTTTGTTGCAAGTCGATAACATGGATTCCGTTACGCTCAGTGAAGATGTACTTAGCCATCTTAGGGTTCCAGCGACGAGTTTGGTGACCAAAGTGTACACCAGCCTCAAGAAGTTGTTTCATTGAAATTACTGCCATGAGTATTTCTCCTTTTTGTTTTTTTCCTCTTCTCGATTTCAACTTGCAAAACGACTCGAGGGCAACAGTTTCACAATTCATCAAGAATGAGTATTATCGTTTACACGACAAGGTTCATTCTACCACATTTTAGCCATATTTTCAAGTGATTTTGATAGATCTCGGTCTTGCTTTCGATAAAAAATAATAAAAGAGACTCAAATCGAGCCTCTTTATTTCATTCATTAGTTTGGATAGATATAAGTAACATAACCTTCAGAAGTTGTAGTTGGATTGAACCATCCACGTTTGTTACCGATTGTACGATCTCCACCATAGTTTGATTCTGATACTTGAATGCTAGTTGTTGATGAAACTGCTGTAACAACCGCTACGTGTCCATATCCACCGTCATTCCAACATGCAATCGCACCAACTTGTGGAGTTGATCCAGTACGGAATCCTGCAGCCGCTGCACTTGTAGCCCACTGCGCTCCGTTACCCCAGTAATCTCCAGCCCAAGGTGCTAATGTTTTAGCTCCCCAAGTACATTCACCAGTTGGATAACTTGAAGCATTTGTACTGTATGTTGGACGTTGTCTAGTAGGAGTCGGAGTAGGTGCTGGAGTGTAGCTTGAGTCCTCGTCGTCAGATGCTGATGCTGATGCTGACGCTGATGTAGATGTTGCTTGCACTTGAGCTGAGAAACTTGTGTTTCCAGAAGCAACAACTGATTGTTGTTGACTTGTTTGACGTGCTTTATAAGCTGCCTCTGCTTCAGCTGCTGCTTTCGCTTCTGCCTCTGCTGCTGCTTTTTGTTCCAACAAGGTAGCTTTCTCACCTTCTGCAGTAGCTTTCTCTGCAGCAAGGTTCAACTCAGCAACTTTTAACTCCGCCTGTTTTGTTGTCAATGTTTGTGCATCGTCAGCAAGCGTTTGTTGGTTCGCAATTACAGTATTGATTGCTTCATTATTTGCAACTTGTTTTTCCGAGATTGATTTTTTATCAGCTTTTTGTTGCTCTAACATTTTGTTGTTAGCTGATACAATCTCGCTCATAGCCGCAACACGGGAAATAGCTTCTGTAATTGATTTTGAATTTACAATTGTATTGATATAGCTAGTTGCAGCACCGTTTGTTTGTGCGCTACGTGCTTGTTTTTCCAAAGATTCATTACGAGCAACAATGTTCTTAGAAAGCTCTGTAATTTCTCCTTCAAGTTTTTTAGATTCCGCCTGTAGTGTTTCATTTTCAGCTTGCAAGTTTGTTTGCTGTGTTTGAATAGCTGTAACTTGCGTTTGGATTTCATCTACCTGTTTTTGAGCTTCTTTTTGTTGGGCTGTCAAGTCACTAATCTTACTATCTTGAGCAGCAATTTTTTCATCAGTTGTTTCAGCGTGAACAGTTGTTAACACCGACACTTGAGACACTAATACTGTACTTAATAAAAGTGACGCTAAGATTTTTTTCTTCATATTGTGTAGATACTCCTTCTATTTAAGACATTACTAGTATACCAAAAAAAGACATAATAAATATTACGCCTTTGTTACATTTTTATTTCTTTCTTATAGATAATATTTTTCAAAAATATACTGGAAAATCACCATCCACAAAAAGTTTAAAATCATTGATGGGACAAGACTGTAGACAATGAAAACTGGCATTGATTCTACTGTCAGTCCCATAGCAAGGGCCAGGAGATAACTACCCATATCAAATAGGAAGCTCATCACAACTATTGTTAACATTCTCGTCCAACGGTTCAACAAAGTCACACTATTAAACTTGTGAAGTGAGGCACCTATCAAGATAAATAAAAGTGTCGCAATTCCTATCAAGTGGAAAAAATAGATATCGTACACCAAACCTGCTATACAGCAATAAGCTAGATAGAAGTATTCTGATACCTCAATTGTCTCAAACAAGAGAAATAAAAACAGGAAATGACTGGCTAAGTGAAAATGTGGATAAAAGGATTCTACTAATTGACCAATATGTGCATCAATTAGCACAAGAAAAGGAAGTAAAAAGAAAATACCAACTTGTTTTAACAGTCTCATTGCTAATTCCCCACTAACTCTACCACATGAAGATTTTTAGTATCAGCACTTAACTTTACTGTTACCTCTCGTGTTAGATAATCACTGCTATGAGTTGTAGCAACAACCTCTCCAACAGGAATATCCTTAACATTAAAGTTTCCAAGTCCCCCTGTAGTCACCCTATCTCCAGCACTAATGTCGCTGTTACTGTTTAATTGACTAATTTTAAGAAGTTCGGTTTCTTTGTCATAACCAACGATAATTCCGTAAATTTCAGTAGAACCATGCAAGATTTTAACGGAAATTTTATCCGAATTTTCGGTATTTGTCAATAAGTTGACAGTCGTTGAATGATCCTCCACTTTTGAAACACTGCCAATCAAGCCCCCATTTGCAATGGCCAACATATTTTCAGAAGCACCCTTTGAACTTCCTGCATCTATCGTTAACTCTTGCTTCCAAAATACCGGTGAACGCGTAATTACATCTGCTGCTATGTTTTTTGTAGCCTGCAATTTTGACTTCATATCCAGCAACTGACGTAGTTGTTCATTTTCATTTTTTAAACTTTCTGATTGATTAGATTCTACCTCTAGTTGATAGAGCTGTTTTTTTAGACTTTCGTTTTCATTGTAAGTCCGCGTCAAATGTCCCAAATCTGATTTGAAAGTATCAAACCACTGAAAAGGTTTTTGAACAATTCTATCTACTAAGGAAATCCCATCTCCTAGTTTCGTCACAATAGCGCTTGAATAGGTTGTCACTAATAGTACAGAAACTGCCAGAACTGTGACAAAAACGATGATTAGATATTTTGATTTTTTAAAACGGTTCATATTCCTACCTTTATACTAAAAATCTGCTACTGTGAACTTCTTATCAATCCTACAAACCTGCTAAGATTTTAAGAAAAATAAGAAACATCCCAGTACCAAAATCACAAGAATTGCCAGTGTATCCTTTTGACTCCATCTCAACTGTCTATACTGACTTCTACCCTTTCCTCCCTGATAGCCACGTGCTTCCATGGCTATTGCCAATGAATCTGCACGCTTTAAGCTCGTCGCAAAAAGAGGAATTAAAATTGGAATCATAGCCTTTACTTTTTGAACGATGCTTCCCTCGCCAAAATCAACTCCACGAGCTTTTTGAGCATTCATAATTCTCGTCGTGTCATCCATCAGAGTTGGAACAAAACGCAAACTCATTGATAACATCAGACCAATTTCATGAACGGGAACTTTCACGCGTTTCAACGGTGCTAAAAGGGCTTCAACTGCAGCTGCCAGGCTCAAAGGCATGGTCGTTAAGGTTAGCAAGGTTGAAAAGAAAATAATCAACACAAAACGACAGAAAATGATTCCCGCTTGTTGCAAAGCATAATCCGTTATTCTTATAAAAGAAAACTCAAATAGGACATTTCCACTTGAAATGAAAAAGAGCTGAAAAAGAGTCGTAAAAGCAATTAAGAAAAACATGGATTTTAATCCCTGAACGAAAAATGAGAGGGAAACGCCTGACAAAGCGATAAATATACCTGTCGCTATAAACAGAATGAGATTGGTGAGGGGATTATTGGCCCAAAATACAATCAAAATCAGCAGGATCATGGCAAGCAATTTACTACGGGGATCCAAGCGATGAATGATGGAATCTCCTGGTATATAACGTCCTAAAATCATACTATCCATTTAGCGACTCCTTAAACTCCTCTATCTTGATTGGCAGTTTTTTAAAAGCTACACCCCTATCTGCCAAACGTTTACAAAAGGCTGTGATTTTAGGCACACCTAACTGTACTTTTTCCATAGAGGCTACATCTTGGAAAACTTCGCACGGTTTGCCACTTTTGACCAAACGCCCCTTTTCCATAACATAGACCTGATCAGCATATGCAGCTACATCATCCATCAAATGCGTTACCAAGACGATTGTCATTCCAGAAAGGTGGAGTTCTTTAAACAAGGTCATCAATTCTTTTCTGCCCAAAGGATCTAGCCCTGCTGTCGGCTCATCCAAAACCAAGACAGTTGGCTCCATGGCCAGCATACCTGCTATAGCCACACGTCTCATTTGGCCACCCGAAAGTTCAAAAGGACTGCGCTCAAAAAGTGACTCATCGATACCTACCAAGGCTAACTTTTCACGCGCAATTTTCTTGGCTTCTTCCTCAGAAACTCCAAAATTTTGTGGTCCAAACGCAACATCTTTCAAAACAGTTTCTTCGAAAATCTGATTTTCAGCAAATTGAAAAACTAAACCGACTTGCTTTCGAATCTGGCGAATTTCTTTATTGGTTGATGTAGGGGTAATGACGGTATCAAAAACTCGAACAGAACCCTTGCTTGGAAGCAATAGGCCATTTAAAAGCTGTAAGATCGTTGATTTCCCACTACCTGTATGTCCTATCAAAGCAGTATAGGAGCCGTCCTCAATCGTCAAGGAAACATCAGCCAAGGCTGATGAAGATAGGGGAGTCCCCTCTTGATAGGTAAAGCTCACATTTTCTAGAGTAATTCCCATAACTTGTCCTCTAGCTCTCCTTCTGTCAAATAGCCATCCGGCAACTGATAACCAGTCTCTCTCAAAGATTCTCTCAATTGATTAGTAAAAGGCTCATCCAACCCTATCTGGTCAAGGTCATCCCGAGAAAAAAGTTCTCTTGGGCTGCTGGTTGACTCCACTTGGCCTTTTTTCATGACCAAGACACGGTCACTCATCGCAACTTCCTCTAAATCATGTGTAATGGAGACGACTGTCATCTGGTGGTCTTTTCGAATCTCTTGAACCGTCTGAATCAGTTCGCTGCGTCCCTCAGGATCCAACATACTTGTAGCCTCGTCCAAAATCAAAATAGCTGGCCTCAAGGCAACAACTCCTGCAATAGCCACCCGTTGTTTTTGTCCACCAGATAAACGAGCTGGTTCTCTCTTCTTAAAGTCCAGCATCCCTACCAACTCCAAAGATTCAGCCACTCTCTTCTTCATTTCTTCACGAGGAAGTCCCTGATTTTCTAAACCAAAGGCGACATCATCTTCAACAGTCGCCCCCACAAATTGGTTATCTGGATTTTGAAAAACCATACCAATTTGACGGCGTAAGTCCCAAACATTCTCAGAGGACAGCAATTGCCCATCTATCCAGATTTCCCCAGACTCTGCCTCAAGCAATCCATCAATCAAACGGATAGTTGTCGATTTTCCACTCCCATTATGACCTACAATCGAAAGCCATTCTCCCCGTTTCACGTGAAACGAGACATTATTAACATCATAATGTTCCTGGTCTTCTTTGTAACGAAAAGACAGATTTTTTACTTCAATAATCGATTTCATTTCGAACCAAATGTCCCTTTGAATACATGAGCGCTACCCTTGAAATAATCATAGCCAGAGTAGATAGTGAAAAACAAAGCGATATAAAGCAACAGCTGACCAATTAAATTCCAATGTAAGAGCAAAAAGATAATGGCAAACATCTGACTAAAGGTCTTGATTTTCCCTGGCATCGCTGCTGCTAGAACTGTCCCTCCCGTCTCAACAAGCAACAAACGCAAGCCTGTCACCGCAAGTTCACGACAGATGATAATAGCAACAACCCAAGCTGGAGCCATACCCAACTCAATCAACATGATAAAAGCTGACATAACCAACAACTTATCCGCCATTGGATCTGCAAACTTTCCAAAGTTGCTAACCACATTCCATTTACGAGCAAGGTAGCCATCAAGATAATCCGTTATACTAGCAACTGCAAAGATGATCGCTGCCAGCAAATGACTGCCTTGTGAATGGCCCAAAGTCAAAATAAGAATAAAGAGAGGTATAAAGAGAATTCTACCAATAGTTAATACATTAGGAATTTGTTCTTTTTTCATTGATTTTTCCTTAATCTGTAGTAAATGTAAGTGTCACAGTTCCAGTCTGAGTTGTCAGCTTCGAAGTATCAATCGTTTGATTGTCCACAGTCAAAGTAACCCCCTTTACCACACCCAAAGTAATAGTTACAGAATCTTTCGTTGAAACTGTTGTTTTTGCATTCTTATTGTCTGCGGATAGTGTCACACCACCTTCCAACTCACTTCCCGAAACACTAACCCAGCTAGTTGCATCTGAAACCGTCAGTTGAACCGTAGCGGTTTCCTTACTCGTTTTATAGAGAGCTTCAATGCGGTTTCCTTCGCCTGACACTGTAATAGTTGATTCCGTAGTAGAAGATGAGCTAGACGTCTGACTACTAGAAGATGAACTAGTTGAGGTTGTGGAACTAGTTGAGCTAACAACACTATAATTTGCAGAAGAAAGACTTGGCTGAGTTTGGATGTAGTTCCAGACATAGTAAGTCACAAAAATTAAAATCGACAAAGCAAATAGAACGAAATAAAACAAGGGGAGATAAGACGTTTTTTTCTTATTTGATCGTCTGCGACCAGACAAGTCTTCTTCATCAACATCGACCTCTTCATAAGTAATCATACTACCCGAATCATAGGCATCCAAGACAATTCTCTCATCCAACTCTACTGCCCAGGCATATTTTCTTAAAAAAGAACGAGCATAGAAGGTACTAGGAAGTTGATCAAAATCATCTGTCTCCATAGCCTCTAGAAAGTTCAACTGAATTTCAGTTTTTTCCTGTAATTCTTCCAGACTCAATCCCTGGTTAATTCTAGCTAAACGTAGAACCTCGCCAATTGTTTTTTTTCTCATACTTACCACTCCTTCTTTCTAGTGTTCTTGCCTTATTTAGGCTGGAAAAATTGTAAAATCAACTAGATCACCATTATCAATCAAACGATGCCCAGCTTCAAGAACATCTTCCAAAGTAATTTCCTGTAAAATTTTTGGAAAATCAAAAATTGTTTCTCCGCGATCCATAGGATCGTATTGGTTTGCGATAAATTCCAAGGAGTTCATGCTACTGAAAAGCTCCCCAAACATCTCACTCTTAACAAGATCTAAATGTTCCTCTGTAATATCCGTATCACTACTAAACTGACGAATCGCTTTACGAAATTGATGCGACAGAGAAACAGGC
>CAUVMH010000023.1:0-23530 GCA_963552835.1 uncultured Streptococcus sp.
CCCTCTTGGTCTCTTCTATGCTGATTTACTCAGCACCACTTATTTTTACGAGTATTGGAGGAGTCTTCTCTGAACGTGGTGGTGTCGTTAACGTCGGCCTTGAAGGAATTATGGTTATGGGAGCCTTTTCTGGGGTTGTCTTTAACCTTGAGTTTGCAGAACAACTTGGAGCAGCGACTCCTTGGATTTCCTTGTTAGTTGCCGGTATCGTGGGAGCTATTTTCTCCCTCATTCATGCCGTCGCTACAGTTCATTTCCGTGCGGACCATGTTGTCAGTGGTACAGTATTGAACTTGATGGCTCCCGCCCTAGCAGTTTTCTTGGTTAAAGTTCTTTATAACAAAGGACAAACGGATAACTTAAGCCAGACCTTTGGCCGTTTTGATTTTCCAGTTTTGGCTAATATCCCAGTGATTGGAGATATCTTCTTCAAGTCAACAAGTTTGCTAGGTTATATCGCGATTACCTTCTCATTCTTTGCTTGGTTTATCCTCTTCAAGACACGCTTTGGTCTTCGCCTTCGCTCTGTTGGTGAACACCCTCAAGCAGCAGATACCTTGGGGATTAATGTCTACAAGATGCGGTATCTTGGGGTCATCATATCAGGTTTCCTAGGGGGAATCGGTGGAGCGATTTATGCTCAATCCATTTCAGTTAACTTCTCAGTGACAACTATTGTCGGTCCTGGATTTATCGCTCTTGCTGCGATGATCTTTGGTAAATGGAACCCAATCGGTGCTATGCTTTCTAGTCTCTTCTTTGGACTTTCACAAAGTTTGGCAGTTATCGGTTCTCAATTGCCTTTCCTACAAGGAGTACCAGCGGTTTACCTTCAAATCGCCCCTTATGTCTTGACCATCCTTGTCTTGGCAGCCTTCTTTGGAAAAGCAGTCGCACCAAAGGCAGACGGTATTAACTACATCAAGTCAAAATAAGCATACAAAAAAACGTCAGTTCAAACTGGCGTTTTATTTGTTAGGATTTTGATGGGTTAGGTTCAATCCCCAAGGAACAAGATTTTCAGTTTTATTTTTGATACGTGTGATATTATCCTTGTGACGAATGATAATCAAGCTAGCAAGTGCTAGAATAATCAAAATGAAGAGAGGGTCATAGCTGTTTAGGATAAAACCAAATAGTGGAAATAGGAGAACTCCGATAACGGCTGCGATAGAAGCGGCAACGCTAGACAAGGAAATCATACTACCAAGATAGAGTGTTCCAAAGAATACGACTGCTAGATAGAGACAGAAGACAGGCGCAAATCCGAAAACAACCCCAGCACTGGTTGCGACAGCCTTACCACCTTTAAATCCTGCAAAGATAGGAAAGGTATGTCCAATTACAGCTAAAAGTCCAAAGACGAGAGGTGATAGACCTTGTTGGTGGAAAAGAATAGGAAGTAGAGTGGCCAAGGTCCCTTTAAAGAAGTCAATCACAAAGGTTGCCATACCAGCTTTCTTACCTAAAATGCGAAAGGTATTAGTCGTTCCAGTATTACCAGAACCATGCTCGCGCAGATTTATTTGAAAGAAGATTTGTCCAATCCAAAGACCAGACGGAATCGAACCTAGCAGATAAGCTAAAATTAATAATACAAATGTCATCATAGACCTATTATACCATGAAATGCTTTCGAAAGTCAGAGAATATCCTGTGAAATTGTGACGGCTGAATGGGAAAAATTTTGCAAAATCCCTAGAAAACCTGTAAAATAGAAAAGATGAACGAATAGGAGGTTCCTTGTGTCAAAAAAGGAAATCAATATTAATAACTACAATGATGACGCCATTCAGGTGCTAGAAGGGTTGGATGCGGTCCGTAAACGTCCGGGGATGTATATCGGTTCGACCGACGGTGCAGGTCTCCATCACCTAGTCTGGGAAATTGTGGACAATGCAGTCGATGAGGCCTTGTCTGGCTTCGGTGATCGCATTGATGTGACTATCAATAAAGACGGAAGTTTAACAGTAGAAGACCATGGTCGTGGGATGCCGACTGGTATGCACGCCATGGGAATTCCAACTGTCGAGGTTATCTTTACCATTCTTCACGCCGGAGGGAAATTCGGTCAAGGAGGTTATAAGACATCTGGAGGTCTCCACGGGGTGGGGTCTTCTGTTGTTAATGCCCTATCAAGCTGGTTGGAAGTTGAAATCACCCGTGATGGTGCAGTCTATAGACAGCGTTTTGAAAATGGTGGGAAACCCGTCACAACCTTGAAAAAAATTGGTACAGCACCCAAATCTAAGACAGGTACCAAGGTTACCTTCATGCCTGACGCAACGATTTTTTCTACGATTGACTTTAAGTACAATACTATTTCAGAACGACTCAATGAGTCAGCCTTTCTCTTAAAAAATGTGACCTTGTCTCTGACAGACAAACGAACAGATGAAGCGATTGAATACCATTATGAAAATGGAGTTCAGGACTTTGTTTCCTATTTGAACGAAGACAAGGAAACCCTGACGCCGGTTCTGTACTTTGAAGGGGAAGATAATGGTTTCCAAGTGGAAGTTGCCCTCCAGTACAATGATGGATTTTCAGATAACATTCTATCCTTTGTCAATAACGTTCGTACCAAGGACGGTGGGACGCATGAGACGGGACTCAAGTCTGCCATTACAAAGGTCATGAACGACTATGCGCGTAAGACGGGACTTCTCAAGGAAAAAGATAAAAACCTAGAAGGTTCAGATTATCGTGAGGGACTAGCAGCTGTCCTCTCTATTCTAGTCCCTGAAGAACATTTGCAGTTTGAGGGTCAGACCAAGGACAAACTAGGCAGTCCACTAGCTCGTCCTGTTGTGGATGGCATAGTATCTGATAAGTTGACCTTCTTCCTAATGGAGAATGGAGAACTAGCTTCAAATCTCATCAGAAAGGCTATCAAGGCTCGTGATGCCCGTGAAGCGGCCCGTAAGGCGCGTGATGAGAGCCGAAATGGTAAGAAAAACAAGAAAGACAAAGGCTTGTTGTCTGGAAAATTGACCCCGGCCCAGTCTAAAAATCCATCAAAGAATGAACTCTACCTGGTCGAGGGTGATTCTGCCGGCGGTTCTGCTAAACAAGGTCGTGACCGTAAGTTTCAGGCTATCTTACCTCTTCGAGGTAAGGTTATCAATACGGCCAAGGCTAAGATGGCGGATATTCTCAAAAATGAAGAAATCAATACCATGATTTATACCATCGGTGCGGGTGTGGGAGCAGACTTCTCTATTGAAGATGCCAACTATGACAAGATTATTATCATGACCGATGCGGATACCGACGGTGCCCACATTCAGACCTTGCTCTTAACCTTTTTCTACCGCTATATGCGTCCCCTAGTAGAAGCAGGACATGTCTATATCGCCCTTCCGCCTCTTTACAAGATGTCCAAAGGCAAAGGCAAGAAAGAAGAAGTGGCCTATGCTTGGACAGACGGAGAGCTAGAAGAACTCCGCAAGCAGTTTGGCAAAGGCGCAACACTCCAACGATATAAAGGTCTTGGTGAGATGAACGCGGACCAACTCTGGGAAACAACCATGAATCCAGAAACGCGTACCCTCATTCGTGTCACAATCGAAGATCTAGCACGCGCTGAACGCCGTGTCAATGTCCTCATGGGAGATAAGGTCGAACCACGCCGTAAATGGATTGAGGATAATGTCAAGTTTACCTTGGAGGAGAGTACTGTTTTCTGATGGTTAGAAAAAATTATTTTGAAATCTTAGATGGTATGAATTTTAACCCGAGCACGGAATTTGATAATCTCTATATTTTGTTATCGAATAGATTGTTAGAGGAACTAAATCATAAATTTCTTAATTATCAAAATCGCAGAACTTTTATAGATTTTGATGAGTTCTTAAAGTTTTGCTTATCTCAAGCGGATAATGAATTAGAAAAACTTTTTATTTTTGCTGAGCTTTTAAATGATATGTTGTCGATTATAAACCCGAATCATCCCTTATTAAGGGATGATGTGTATGCTGTTAGAGAAAATATCAACAGAGTTCTAGATTTATCGAATCATGAGTTTCTTACTTTAGAAAGTGGTCGTCAAATCATCGTTGAAAAGAATGTTTATGCCTCAGAAGTTTCTCAGATTGTATCTGAAACGAGTATTCAAGATGCGATAAAGGTTTTAGAATATAATCATTTTGCAAATAAAGGAGATGTTCAGCGTAAGAAAGAAATACTTATTGCTTTAGCGAACTACCTTGAACCGTTTAGGAGAGAATTAAATAATTCTGAAGAATTAAAAGATATTTTGAAAGTTAACAATCAAAAGGTTATCGCGTTTGAAAAACTTTTTGAAATGTATAATAATTTTGGTTTAAGGCACAATAATTCAAATCAATATCATCTTGATTTGGCTGATGATGAACTGGAACAATGGTACGATGACATCTATACTTCGACTTTATTTGTTATTTTAAGCATGGATGAATCTAGAATTTTGTCGAAATTAAAAACTTTGAGAGAAGGATAGCTAAATCTGTTATAATTGATTAACTAATTTAACTTGAGAAATAGTACGCTAATAGACAGTAATATCAAATAAAGAACAGGTGTTAACATGAGAACTGAACCCGAAATGCTTGATTTAATTTTACAAACCGCAAAAACTCTAAAAGTCGATGCTGTCGCTATGTCTGGTTCACGAACGGATACAAAAACTCCAAAAGATGAGTTTCAGGATTACGATGTGGTCTATATCGTGGACGACTTAGATATTCTGACGAGCGACCTTTCTTGGTTGGACCAGTTTGGCAAACGTCTGATTGAACAGTATAATGTACTGGGAAACCGTCGTCTTTATCTCCTGCTCTTTGAAGATGGCAATCGGATTGATTTGACCCTCTGTCCTACGGAGTATATTCAAGAGTGGGTGGATAGTGAAGCAGGGTTCACCGTTTTAGAAGATCCTAAGGGTTTGTTTGAACCTTATCTACCGAGTCCTCAACGCTTTTGGACGAGCCCAGCTAGTGCAATAGAGTTTGACAAAGCCTGCAATGAATTTTGGTGGGTGTCAGCCTACGTGGTTAAAGGGATTTGTCGCAAGCAAGTCATCTATTCCACCGACCATCTCTACGGTATTTGTCAACAAGAACTCTTGAAGGTCTTGGCTTGGCAGGTTGCAAGTGATTGGGGAACAGTCGATATCGGCAAGAACTACAAGTATCTTTTCCAGTATTTACCTACAGAGAAAGAGAAGGAATTCTCAGCTCTGCTTGATTTTTCAAGTGTAGAGAAACTTACTCAGTCCTTGTTTGCTACGATGCAACTTTTCCAAAGAGAAGCTCAAATCCTTGCTCAAAAGATGGGCTTTGCCTACGATAAGGAAGTGGCTGAGAAGATGACGAGATATGCTGAGGAGAGATTGAGCTAGTATGCTAGATTATGTATTTGCTTTATTTTTCATGGGATTCCCAGGAGTCCAAAATTTAGTATTGGTATCTTCTTTATTTCTAGCTATTAATAGAAATAAGTTAAATAAAAGAGTGTATGGATTATTTTTCCCGATCATTATAACGATGTGTAATATTTGGCTTATTTCAATAGATCGCACAGAGCTTTTTGATGATGCTTTAAGATTTTCGTTCTTTCTAATTTCTTTTTGTTTACCTATGCTTATTTCTTCCACGATCTATCACTCCATACGCTTATATTATTTATACAAATCAATCAAGTGGAGAGTCTTCCCTATCAGTATCTGTTATTTATTCGGTTTAATTTTTCATTATTTTAATACAATGCATTGGGAGGAGCTATTTCGAGGGCAAAAGTTTGTATTTGATATCTTGCTGATATCAACTGCTATAATTTCTTATTTTCCTTGTCTATATTTGTCCATTCTTCAAAGAAGAAAGAACAACCCATAGGGAATAGTTGCATTTTCTTAATCTAAATAAATGACTTAAATAGTATCTAAAGATATTTTTCTCAATACCGATTTTAATGTAAAAACCTACTCTATATTCTTTGAAAGGAGTTGAACACGCCCTAAATGCTGGGTGAAAAAGATAAATTCTCTTGTGAGCATCGCTCACTGCAATAATTTCCTATTTTCACTTTGCATTTTACGGGCTTTGTATCCTATATGAGTAACATTCAAAACATGTCCCTTGAGGACATCATGGGAGAGCGCTTTGGTCGCTACTCCAAGTACATTATTCAAGACCGGGCTTTGCCGGATATTCGGGATGGACTGAAGCCGGTTCAGCGTCGTATTCTTTATTCGATGAATAAGGATGGCAATACCTTTGACAAGAGCTACCGCAAGTCGGCCAAGTCAGTTGGGAACATCATGGGGAATTTCCACCCACACGGTGACAGTTCCATCTATGATGCCATGGTCCGTATGTCTCAGGACTGGAAAAATCGTGAGATTTTGGTCGAAATGCACGGGAACAACGGTTCTATGGACGGAGATCCGCCTGCGGCGATGCGTTATACCGAGGCACGTTTGTCTGAGATTGCAGGCTACCTCCTTCAGGATATCGAGAAAAAGACAGTTCCCTTTGCTTGGAACTTTGACGATACTGAGAAAGAGCCGACGGTTTTGCCAGCAGCCTTTCCAAACCTCTTGGTCAATGGTTCGACTGGGATTTCGGCTGGTTATGCCACAGACATTCCACCGCATAATTTGGCTGAAGTCATTGATGCGACGGTTTACATGATTGACCATCCGACAGCCAAGGTGGACAAGCTCATGGAATTCTTACCTGGTCCAGACTTCCCTACAGGAGCTATCATCCAAGGGCGTGACGAAATCAAGAAGGCCTATGAAACAGGAAAAGGGCGCGTGGTTGTTCGTTCCAAGACGGAGATTGAAAAACTAAAAGGTGGTAAGGAGCAAATCGTTATCACTGAGATTCCTTATGAAATCAATAAGGCTAATCTAGTCAAGAAAATCGATGATGTTCGTATTAATAACAAGGTGGCAGGTATTGCTGAGATTCGTGATGAGTCTGACCGTGACGGTCTTCGCATCGCTATCGAACTTAAGAAAGATGCGAATACCGAGCTTGTCCTCAACTATCTCTTCAAATATACTGACCTACAAATCAACTACAACTTTAACATGGTGGCGATTGACAATTTCACACCTCGTCAGGTTGGGATTGTGCCAATCTTGTCTAGCTACATTGCCCACCGTCGTGAAGTGATTTTGGCGCGTTCCCGCTTTGACAAGGAAAAGGCTGAAAAACGTCTCCATATCGTCGAAGGTTTGATTCGCGTGATTTCGATTTTGGACGAAGTCATTGCCCTTATCCGTGCCTCTGAGAACAAGGCTGACGCCAAGGAAAACCTCAAGGTCAGCTATGAGTTTACTGAGGAGCAGGCTGAGGCTATCGTTACCTTGCAACTGTATCGTTTGACCAATACAGACGTGGTTGTCTTGCAGGAAGAAGAAGCAGAGCTTCGTGAGAAGATTGCCATGCTTGCGGCTATCATCGGTGATGAACGAACTATGTACAATCTCATGAAGAAAGAGCTTCGTGAGGTCAAGAAGAAATTTGCGACTCCTCGTTTGAGTACTTTAGAAGATACAGCAAAAGTCATCGAGATCGATACAGCTAGTCTTATCGCTGAGGAGGATACCTATGTCAGCGTGACCAAGGCCGGTTACATCAAGCGTACTAGCCCACGTTCCTTTGCGGCTTCAACTCTGGAAGAAATTGGCAAGCGTGATGATGATCGTTTGATTTTTGTACAATCTGCCAAGACAACCCAGCATCTCTTGATGTTCACGACTCTTGGGAATGTCATCTATCGACCAATCCATGAATTGGCAGATATTCGTTGGAAGGATATCGGAGAGCACTTGAGTCAGACCATTACAAACTTTGAAACTAACGAAGAAATCCTTTATGTAGAAGTCGTGGATCAGTTTGATGATGCGACCACCTACTTTGCAGCTACTCGTCTCGGTCAAATCAAGCGTGTAGAACGCAAAGAGTTCTCTCCATGGCGGACCTACAAGTCTAAATCTGTCAAGTACGCTAAACTTAAAGACGAGACAGACCAGATTATAGCGGTGGCTCCAATTAAACTGGATGATGTTCTTTTGATTAGTCAAAACGGTTATGCCCTTCGTTTCAATATCGAAGAGGTTCCGGTTGTTGGTGCCAAGGCTGCAGGCGTCAAGGCTATGAACCTGAAAACAGATGATGCGCTTCAGGCTGCCTTCATCTGTAATACCTCATCCTTCTACCTCTTGACCCAACGTGGTAGCTTAAAACGCGTCTCCATTGAGGAAATTCCAGCGACCAGCCGTGCCAAACGAGGTCTGCAAGTCTTGCGTGAGTTGAAAAACAAACCGCACCGTGTCTTTTTAGCAGGAGCAGTTGCAGAGCAAGGACTTGTAGGTGATCTCTTTAGTACAGTAGTAGAAGAAAACGACCAAACGTTACTTGTCCAATCTAACAAAGGCACAATCTATGAAAGTCGATTACAAGATCTCAGCTTGTCAGAACGCACTAGCAACGGAAGCTTTATATCAGACACCATTTCAGATGAAGAAGTTTTTGATGCTTATCTCAAAGAAGTCTTTAAAGAGGATAAAGCAAGTTCGTAAAAAGAATCAGCCCAGAGGGCTGATTTCTTTGTGTTGAAAAAATTTTCAGAAAATTACAAATAATACTTGAAATTTTACTAGAAAAGTGTAGAATAGAACACATAGTTTGAATAGTATAAAGGAGAAACACATGACAGTTGCAATTGATTGGGAAAACCTTGGATTTTCTTATATGAAATTACCTTACCGTTATATCGCTCACTACAAGAATGGTCAATGGGATCAAGGAGAATTGACAGAGGATGCGACCTTGCATATTTCAGAGTCTTCTCCAAGTCTTCACTATGGACAGCAGGCATTTGAAGGATTGAAGGCCTATCGTACCAAGGATGGTAGTATTCAACTGTTCCGTCCTGATGAAAATGCCAAGCGTCTGCAACGTACCTGTGACCGTCTCTTGATGCCCCAAGTACCAACAGAAATGTTCGTAGAAGCTTGTAAAGCAGTTGTGCGTGCAAATGAAGAATACGTTCCACCATACGGAACAGGTGGAACCCTTTATCTTCGTCCACTTTTGATTGGTGTTGGGGATGTTATCGGGGTTAAACCAGCAGAAGAGTATATTTTCACCATCTTTGCTATGCCGGTTGGTAACTATTTTAAAGGTGGTTTAGTCCCAACTAACTTCTTGATTCAGGATGAATACGACCGTGCAGCTCCACATGGTACGGGTGCGGCTAAGGTTGGAGGAAACTATGCTGCGAGTCTTTTGCCAGGGAAGTTGGCCAAATCACGCCATTTCTCAGATGTTATCTACCTAGACCCATCTACACATACAAAGATTGAGGAAGTCGGTTCAGCTAACTTCTTTGGAATCACGGCAGACAATGAATTTGTTACACCATTGAGTCCATCCATCTTGCCATCTATTACCAAGTACTCTTTGCTTTACTTGGCAGAGCACCGCTTGGGCTTGACGCCGATTGAAGGCGATGTCCCAATTGATAATTTGGATTGTTTTGTAGAGGCAGGAGCTTGTGGTACAGCAGCAGTTATTTCTCCAATTGGGGGGATTCAACATGGCGATGATTTCCATGTTTTCTATAGTGAAACAGAAGTAGGTCCTGTTACACGTAAACTCTACGATGAATTGACTGGTA
Source organism: uncultured Streptococcus sp. (assembly GCA_963552835.1). GTDB lineage: Bacteria > Bacillota > Bacilli > Lactobacillales > Streptococcaceae > Streptococcus. The sequence goes on from CAUVMH010000023.1 coordinate 9,673, forward strand.
TCCAATTTGGTGATGTGGAAGCACCAGAGGGATGGATTGTCAAAGTGGACTAAAAGACACTAAGTAAAGAAGAACTCCATAGCAGTTGTAATGGCTGAAATGGAGTTTTTTCTTGCTAGTTTGAGTATTTTCTTGTACAATAGAAAAAGTGAAAAGAGGTACAGTATGAGTAAAAAAGATAAGAAAATTGAAATCCAATTAACCGATGCTAAAGTGACTGTTGGAAAAGACAGTTATGAAGGCTACGTTTTGACAATCGGGAAAAAGGTCATTGGCGAAATTGCCGAATTAGATAACCAATTTGCCATCATAAAGAATGGAAATGTCGATAGTTTTTATAAAAAACTTGAAAAAGCTGTGGAAATTTTGATTGAAAACTATAATTTGACAAAATAATACTTGTTTTATTGAAAATTTCATGATATAATAGTTCTCGTTAAACATTGGAGAGATAGCGAAGAGGCTAAACGCGGCGGACTGTAAATCCGCTCCTTCGGGTTCGGGGGTTCGAATCCCTCTCTCTCCATTTCATCATTGGGGTATAGCCAAGCGGTAAGGCAAGGGACTTTGACTCCCTCATGCGTTGGTTCGAATCCAGCTACCCCAGTTCTTAGGTAATAAGTTCAAGATAAAAAGAAAAATATCTTAGGGTATTTTATTTTTATAATTGAAAGGCGTGAACGATGTGAACATGTCTTTGCGGGTGCTTAGGAAAAAAATTATAAGTATGTCAAGTTTGGAAAGACTTGATTGTTGGAGGATTTTTTAGATGAACGAATTTGAAGATTTGCTAAATAGCGTTAGCCAAGTTGAGCCTGGTGATGTTGTTAGTGCTGAAGTATTGACAGTTGATGCGACTCAAGCTAACGTTGCAATCTCTGGGACTGGTGTTGAAGGTGTCTTGACTCTTCGCGAATTGACAAACGATCGCGATGCAGATATCAATGACTTTGTGAAAGTAGGAGAAGTATTGGATGTTCTTGTACTTCGTCAAGTAGTTGGTAAAGATACTGATACAGTTACATACCTTGTATCTAAAAAACGTCTTGAAGCTCGCAAAGCATGGGACAAACTTGTAGGACGCGAAGAAGAAGTTGTTACTGTTAAAGGAACTCGTGCCGTTAAAGGTGGACTTTCAGTAGAATTTGAAGGTGTTCGTGGATTCATCCCAGCTTCAATGTTGGATACTCGTTTCGTACGTAACACTGAACGTTTCGTAGGTCAAGAATTTGATGCTAAAATCAAAGAAGTTGACCCTAAAGAAAACCGCTTCATCCTTTCACGTCGTGAAGTTGTTGAAGCAGCTACTGCAGCAGCTCGTGCTGAAGTATTCAGTAAATTGGCTGTTGGTGATGTCGTAACTGGTAAAGTTGCTCGTATCACTAGCTTCGGTGCTTTCATCGATCTCGGTGGTGTTGACGGATTGGTTCACTTGACTGAATTGTCACACGAACGTAACGTATCACCTAAATCAGTTGTAACTGTTGGTGAAGAAATCGAAGTTAAAGTCCTTGATCTTAATGAAGAAGAAGGACGCGTATCCCTTTCACTTAAAGCAACAACACCTGGACCATGGGATGGCGTTGAGCAAAAATTGGCTAAAGGTGATGTAGTAGAAGGAACAGTTAAACGTTTGACTGACTTCGGTGCATTTGTTGAAGTATTGCCAGGTATCGATGGACTTGTTCACGTATCACAAATTTCACACAAACGTATCGAAAATCCAAAAGAAGCTCTTACTGTTGGTCAAGAAGTTACTGTTAAAGTCCTTGATGTTAACGCTGACGCAGAACGTGTATCACTTTCTATCAAAGCTCTTGAAGAACGTCTAGCTCAAGAAGAAGGACAAAAAGAAGAAAAACGTGCTGCTCGTCCACGTCGTCCAAAACGTCAAGAAAAACGTGATTTCGAACTTCCAGAAACACAAACAGGATTCTCAATGGCTGACTTGTTCGGTGATATCGAACTTTAATCAAATTGATAATCACAAAATCCTTTGTTTAAAACAAGGGATTTTTCTTTTGTCTCTTTCCCATTTTTGATATAATAGTTCTATGTTAGATTCAGAAAAACAATCACAATATCAATTGTTAAATGAGGAACTCTCTTATTTACTTGAAGGTGAGAGCAATGTTCTTGCCAATCTTTCGAATGCTAGTGCCCTCCTAAAATCTCGCTTTCCAAATACTGTATTTGCAGGGTTTTATCTGTTTGATGGTAGCGAGTTGGTTTTAGGGCCTTTTCAGGGGGGTGTTTCTTGTATTCGCATTCCGCTTGGGAAAGGCGTGTGTGGAGAAGCTGCTGAGTTTCAAGAGACTGTTTTAGTTGGCGATGTGAGCACCTATCCAAACTACATTTCTTGTGATAGTATGGCCAAGAGTGAAATCGTAGTCCCTATGCTCAAGAATGGAAGACTAGTCGGTGTCTTAGACTTGGATTCTTCTCTGATTGATGATTACAATGCTATTGATCGTGATTACTTGGAACAATTTGTCGCTATTTTTCTTGAGAAGACAGAATGGGACTTTACGATGTTTGAGGAGAAAGCCTAATGTATCAAGCACTTTATCGAAAATATAGAAGCCAGACTTTTTCACAATTGGTAGGACAAGAGGTTGTTGCTAAAACCCTAAAACAAGCGGTTGAGCAGGAAAAGATTAGTCACGCTTATCTTTTCTCGGGCCCTCGTGGAACTGGGAAAACTAGTGTTGCAAAGATTTTTGCCAAGGCAATGAACTGTCCGAACCAAGTGGACGGGGAACCATGTAATAACTGCTATATCTGTCAGGCTGTGACAGAAGGTAGCCTAGAAGATGTTATCGAAATGGATGCAGCTTCGAATAACGGAGTCGATGAAATACGTGAAATTCGTGACAAATCTACCTATGCACCTAGCTTAGCACGTTACAAGGTCTATATTATTGACGAGGTCCATATGCTGTCTACGGGAGCCTTCAATGCGCTTTTGAAGACTCTTGAGGAGCCAACTCAGAATGTTGTCTTTATCTTGGCGACCACTGAATTGCATAAGATTCCTGCAACCATTTTATCGCGTGTTCAACGTTTTGAGTTCAAATCAATTAAAACTCAAGATATCAAGGAGCATATTTATCATATTCTAGAAAAAGAAAATATCAGTTCTGAACCGGAGGCTGTGGAAATCATTGCCAGACGAGCTGAAGGTGGGATGCGGGATGCCTTGTCTATTCTGGACCAAGCCTTGAGTTTGACACAGGGAAACGAGCTCACGACTGCTATCTCTGAGGAGATTACAGGCACCATTAGTTTATCAGCACTAGATGACTATGTAGCTGCCTTGTCTCAGCAGGATGTTCCAAAAGCGCTTGATTCTTTGAATCTTTTGTTTGAAAATGGCAAGAGCATGACTCGTTTTGTGACGGATCTCTTGCAGTATTTGCGTGATTTACTGGTCGTCCAGACGGGTGGCGAAAATACTCATCATAGTCCAGTTTTTATGGACAATCTAGCTTTATCTCAGGGAAGCCTCTTTGAAATGATTCGAATAGCGACTGTGAACTTGGCAGATATGAAAGCAAGCCTGCAACCTAAGATTTATGCTGAGATGATGACCATTCGTTTAGCTGAGATTAAGCCTGAACCAGTGCTTTCAGAAGCTGTCGAAGGTGAAATAGCTGCACTGAGACAGGAAGTCGCTCGTCTCAAACAAGAACTTGCCAATGTTGAAATAGCTCCTAAACAAGTGGAGCCAGTTCCTAGCCGTCCAGCCACTTCCAAGACAGTCTATCGAGTGGATCGCAACAAAGTTCAGACTATCCTGCAAGAAGCTGTCGAAAATCCTGATTTGGCACGGCAAAACTTGATTCGCCTTCAAAATGCATGGGGAGAAGTGATTGAAAGCTTAGCTGGTCCGGATAAGGCTCTGCTCGTTGGTTCTCAACCAGTTGCGGCAAACGAACACCATGCTATTTTAGCCTTTGAGTCTAATTTCAATGCAGGGCAAACCATGAAACGGGACAATCTCAATACCATGTTTGGCAACATCCTCAGTCAGGCAGCAGGTTTTTCACCTGAAATCTTGGCGATTTCCTTAGAGGAATGGAAAGAGGTTCGAGCGGCCTTTTCAGCTAAATCTAAATCTTCTCAAGTTAAAAAAGAAGCAGAAGACAGTCTGATTCCAGAAGGATTTGAATTTTTGGCTGATAAAGTTAAGGTAGAGGAAGACTAAAGAAAGATTTCATGATACAATAAGTTTATGAATAGACAACAATTTATTATGATAGCGTTATTTACGGCTGCTGAGACTTATTTTTTCAATGAAGCCTGGATGACTGGTCGCTATATTATGGCAGCCTTTTGGGCCATTCTACTCTTTCGAAATTTTAGGTTAAGTTACGTGATGGGAAAAATTGTAGACACCATTGATCAGCACCTAAACCGCAAGGACTAGCTCCCAGCTTCTAGACAAAATCAAAGCCTTTTAGGCTTTTTTTTGTTATACTAGTAGAGTATATTTATGGACCTTTTCTTGTGTTTTTTAGAGAAATGTAAGTGATTTCTCTAATGATAAAGGAAGTAGGCCAGAAAAAGAAAGGAATTATCATGTCAGTATTAGAGATCAAAGATCTTCACGTTGAGATTGAAGGAAAAGAAATTTTGAAAGGAGTTAATCTGACTCTAAAAACAGGAGAAATCGCAGCTATCATGGGACCAAATGGTACTGGTAAATCGACTCTTTCAGCCGCTATCATGGGAAATCCAAACTATGAAGTTACCAAAGGTGAAGTCTTGTTTGATGATGTAAATATCCTTGAGTTGGAAGTGGACGAACGCGCGCGTATGGGACTTTTCCTTGCTATGCAATACCCATCTGAAATTCCAGGAATTACCAACGCTGAGTTTCTTCGTGCAGCCATGAATGCTGGTAAAGAAGACGATGAAAAGATTTCAGTTCGTGAGTTCATCACTAAATTAGACGAGAAGATGGAATTGCTCAACATGAAAGAAGAAATGGCAGAGCGTTACCTCAACGAAGGTTTCTCTGGTGGTGAGAAAAAACGTAATGAAATTCTTCAACTCTTGATGTTGGAACCAACTTTTGCCCTTTTGGATGAGATTGACTCAGGTCTTGATATTGACGCCCTTAAAGTTGTATCTAAAGGTGTCAATGCTATGCGTGGTGAAGGCTTTGGTGCTATGATCATCACTCACTACCAACGTCTTTTGAACTACATCACACCAGACGTGGTACACGTGATGATGGAAGGTCGTGTTGTCCTTTCTGGTGGTCCAGAATTGGCTGCGCGTCTAGAACGTGAAGGATACGCAAAACTAGCTGAAGAACTTGGCTACGACTACAAGGAAGAATTGTAATTTCCTCGTATCTTTTAGGAGAAGTAAATGACTAAAGAAACTATTAAACTTTTTTCAGAAACGCACGCTGAACCAAGCTGGTTGTCAGACCTCCGTCAAAAAGCTTTTGATAAGATTGAAAGTTTGGAATTACCAGTCATTGAGCGTGTCAAATTTCACCGTTGGAATCTGGGGGATGGAACCATCATAGAAAGTGAGCCTTCAGCAAATGTTCCAGATTTCACTGCACTAGATAATCACTTGAAATTGGTACAAGTTGGAACGCAAACTGTTTTTGAACAAACTCCAGTTGAGTTAGCTGAACAAGGTGTTGTCTTTACAGACTTTCACTCAGCTTTAGAAGAAATTCCAGAGCTTATCGAGGAATTCTTCATGTCATCTGTTAAGTATGATGACGACAAGTTGGCAGCCTACCATACAGCTTACTTTAACAGTGGTGCTGTTCTCTACATCCCTGATAATGTTGAGATTAAAGAGCCAATCGAAGGGATTTTCTACCAAGATAGCGACAGCGATGTGCCATTTAACAAGCATATCCTTATCATTGCTGGTAAAAACTCTAAAATAAGCTATCTTGAACGTCTAGAGTCACGAGGTGGAGGCAGTGCAAAAGCAACTGCCAATATCACAGTTGAAGTGATTGCTCGTTCTGGTGCGCAAGTGAAATTTGCTGCTATTGACCGTTTAGGTGAAAATGTCACTGCCTACATTAGCCGTCGTGGTAAACTAGGCAACGATGCAAGCATTGACTGGGCAATCGGTGTCATGAACGAAGGAAACGTCGTTTCGGACTTTGATAGTGACTTGATTGGGAATGGTAGCCATGCTGACCTTAAAGCCGTAGCTCTTTCAAGTGGTCGTCAGGTACAAGGGATTGATACGCGAGTGACTAACTACGGATGCAATTCTATCGGAAATATCCTCCAACATGGGGTTATCCTTGAAAAAGCAACTTTGACCTTCAATGGTATCGGTCACATCATCAAGGGCGCTAAGGGAGCGGATGCGCAACAAGAAAGCCGTGTTCTCATGCTTTCAGACCAGGCTCGTTCAGATGCTAACCCAATTCTTTTGATTGACGAAAATGACGTTACTGCAGGACACGCGGCCTCTATCGGTCAGGTGGATCCAGAAGACATGTACTATCTCATGAGCCGTGGTTTGGATAAGGCAACAGCAGAACGCTTGGTTGTCCGTGGATTCCTTGGATCTGTTATCGTTGAGATTCCAGTTAAGGAAGTTCGTGATGAAATGATTGCAACCATCGAAGAAAAATTGTCAAAACGCTAAGGGGAAGCCTATGTTAGATGTAGAAGCGATTCGCAAGGATTTTCCAATTTTGGACCAGATTGTCAACGATGAACCTCTGGTCTATCTGGACAATGCTGCGACGACACAAAAACCACTAGCAGTTCTTGAAACGATTAACCGCTACTATGAGAAAGACAATGCCAACGTTCACCGTGGGGTTCATACCTTGGCTGAGCGAGCAACAGCTTCTTATGAAGCTGCTCGTGAAACCATTCGTAAGTTTATCAATGCAGGCTCTACAAAGGAAGTTCTCTTTACCAGAGGAACGACAACCAGTCTTAACTGGGTGGCACGCTTTGCTGAGGAAATTTTGACTGAGGGAGACCAGGTCTTGATTTCTATCATGGAACACCATTCTAATATTATTCCTTGGCAGGAAGCCTGCCGTAAGACTGGAGCAGAGCTTGTCTATGTTTATCTCAAGGACGGTGCCTTGGATATGGATGACTTGCGAGCTAAATTGACTGATAAGGTTAAATTTGTCTCCCTAGCTCATGCTTCAAATGTTCTTGGTGTGGTCAATCCTATCAAAGAAATCACCCAATTAGCCCACCAAGTTGGAGCTATCATGGTGGTGGATGGTGCTCAATCTACGCCTCATATGAAGATTGATGTCCAGGACTTGGATGTGGACTTCTTTGCCTTTTCGGGTCACAAGATGGCTGGCCCGACAGGTATCGGTGTTCTGTACGGAAAAGAGAAGTATTTAGAACAAATGTCACCCCTTGAATTTGGTGGAGAGATGATTGATTTCGTCTATGAGCAATCTGCTAGTTGGAAGGAATTGCCTTGGAAATTTGAGGCTGGAACGCCAAATATGGCGGGTGCAATCGGACTTGCTGCTGCAGTAGATTATTTTGAAAAGATTGGCATGGATGCCATTGAAGCTCATGAACAGGAATTGATTGCGTACGTCTATCCAAAACTGCAGGCCATTGAAGGATTGACCATTTACGGTTCTCAGGACTTGTCTCAACGTTCAGGTGTCATTGCTTTTAACTTAGGGGATCTTCATCCTCACGATCTTGCGACTGCTTTGGATTATGAAGGAGTAGCCGTTCGTGCGGGTCACCACTGCGCCCAACCTTTGCTCCAGTATTTGGACGTCCCAGCAACTGCTCGTGCAAGTTTTTATATCTACAATACCAAGGCAGATTGCGACAAACTAGTCGATGCCTTACAAAAGACAAAGGAGTTTTTCAATGGCACTTTCTAAACTAGATAGCCTTTATATGGCAGTGGTAGCGGACCATTCGAAAAATCCACATCACCAAGGGAAGTTGGATGATGCTGAGCAAATCAGTCTCAATAATCCAACCTGTGGGGATGTCATCAACCTCTCTGTCAAGTTTGACGCAGAGGACCGTTTGGAAGATATCGCTTTTCTAAACTCAGGATGTACGATTTCAACTGCCTCTGCTAGTATGATGACAGATGCCGTTTTAGGGAAGACCAAGCAAGAAATTCTAGAACTTGCAACCATCTTTTCTGAAATGGTTCAAGGTCAAAAGGATTACCGTCAAGACCAACTTGGAGACGCGGCATTCTTATCAGGTGTTGCCAAATTCCCGCAACGGATTAAGTGTGCAACTCTAGCTTGGAACGCTCTTAAGAAGACAATTGAAAATCAAGATAACAGATAAGACAAGTTTCTTTTGTCTTATAAATCATTAGAAATGAAGAAAGAAAGGATATTATGGCTGAAGAAAGAGTAGAACCAAAACCAATTGACCTTGGTGAATATAAATTTGGTTTCCATGATGATGTAGAGCCTGTCCTATCGACAGGAAAAGGACTCAACGAGGGTGTTATTCGTGAATTATCTGCTGCCAAGGGGGAACCTGAGTGGATGTTAGAATTTCGTTTGAAGTCTTATGAAACCTTCAAAAAAATGCCCATGCAAACATGGGGAGCAGATTTGTCAGAGATTGACTTTGATGACTTAATCTACTACCAAAAACCATCTGATAAACCTGCTCGTTCTTGGGATGAAGTTCCTGAAAAAATCAAAGAAACCTTTGAACGTATCGGGATTCCAGAAGCTGAGCGTGCCTATCTAGCTGGAGCTTCTGCCCAGTATGAGTCAGAAGTAGTTTACCATAACATGAAGGAAGAATTTGAGAAGTTAGGTATCATCTTTACAGATACAGATTCTGCCCTCAAGGAATACCCAGACTTGTTCAAACAATATTTTGCGAAGTTGGTACCGCCGACTGATAACAAGTTGGCAGCCCTCAACTCGGCAGTGTGGTCTGGTGGAACCTTTATCTACGTACCAAAAGGGGTCAAGGTAGATATTCCGCTTCAAACTTACTTCCGTATCAACAACGAAAATACAGGTCAGTTCGAGCGTACCTTGATTATCGTTGATGAGGGAGCAAGCGTCCACTACGTAGAAGGATGTACAGCACCAACATATTCAAGCAATAGCTTGCACGCTGCCATTGTAGAAATCTTTGCTTTGGATGGAGCTTACATGCGCTATACAACCATCCAAAACTGGTCTGATAATGTCTATAACTTGGTAACAAAACGTGCCAAAGCCTTGAAAGATGCGACTGTTGAGTGGATTGATGGTAACTTGGGTGCCAAAACAACCATGAAATACCCATCTGTTTACCTAGATGGAGAAGGTGCGCGTGGAACCATGCTCTCCATCGCCTTTGCTAATGCAGGGCAACACCAAGATACGGGTGCCAAGATGATTCACAACGCTCCACATACAAGCTCGTCTATCGTGTCTAAATCCATCGCTAAAGGCGGAGGAAAGGTGGACTACCGTGGACAAGTAACCTTTAACAAGAACTCTAAGAAATCTGTTTCTCATATCGAGTGTGATACCATTATCATGGATGACTTGTCAGCATCAGATACCATTCCGTTTAATGAAATCCATAACTCGCAAGTTGCTTTGGAACACGAAGCCAAAGTATCTAAGATTTCAGAGGAACAACTCTACTACCTCATGAGCCGTGGTTTGTCAGAATCTGAGGCAACTGAGATGATCGTTATGGGATTTGTAGAGCCCTTCACAAAAGAACTTCCAATGGAATATGCAGTTGAGCTAAACCGCTTGATTAGTTATGAAATGGAAGGATCAGTCGGATAAGAATATGCAAAATCTGAACAGGAACTCTTCCTGTTCAGATTTTTTTCAAAAAGGGCCTAATAAATATTCACAAAAATGCTTTTATATGGTAAAATAAAACAATTACATTTAGTGGAGATGAAGTATGAATATTTTTAGAACCAAGGATGTCAGTCTGAGACAGACAGAGATGCGTCGCCATTTGAAATTGTGGGATTTGATTCTATTGGGAATCGGTGCTATGGTAGGGACGGGGATTTTCACCATTACAGGAACAGCAGCGGCTACTCTAGCTGGTCCCTCACTAGTGATTTCCATTGTGATTTCTGCCCTGTGTGTTTCTCTATCAGCTCTCTTTTTTGCAGAATTTGCCTCTCGTGTACCCGCAACTGGGGGTGCTTATAGTTATCTCTATGCGATTTTGGGAGAATTGCCAGCCTGGATTGCTGGCTGGTTGACCATCATGGAATTCATGACAGCTGTTTCAGGTGTGGCGTCTGGCTGGGCAGCTTACTTTAAGGGATTGCTCAGTGATTATGGTATCTCCATGCCCCAAGCCTTGAATGGTACCTTTAATCCTGAACAGGGGACCTATATCGATCTTCTGCCTATTTTAGTGCTGACCTTGGTAACAGGATTGGTTTTATTAAATTCTAAGGCAGCCTTACGCTTTAATTCGCTTCTAGTAATCTTGAAATTCTCTGCTCTAGCCTTATTTATCCTAGTTGGTATTTGGTACATCAAACCTGAAAATTGGTCGAATTTTGCTCCTTTTGGCTTTGGCCAGATTTATGGAGGAAGCACTGGGATTATGGCAGGTGCATCTTTGATGTTTTTTGGGTTTCTCGGATTTGAGTCTATTTCCATGGCAGTTGATGAAATCCAAAGCCCGCAAAAAAATATTCCTCGTGGAATTGTACTTTCCCTGACAATCGTCACCATTCTCTATGCCTTGGTAACCTTAGTATTGACAGGGATTGTTCACTACAGTAAGCTCAATGTGGACGATGCAGTAGCATTTTCATTACGGAGTATTGGTATCGGTTGGGCAGCCAACTATGTTTCGCTTGTAGCCATTCTAACCCTAATAACGGTATGTATTTCCATGACTTATGCTTTGTCTCGAATGATATATAGCTTAGCACGTGATGGACTTTTACCTCAAAGTTTCAAACAACTAAGCAAGACCAGTCGCGTTCCTAAAAATGCGACCCTCTTAACAGGAGTTGTTTCAGCCCTTGCTGCCGGAGTGTTTCCTCTAGCCAGTATTGCAGCCTTCTTAAATATCTGTACGCTAGCTTATCTCATTTTGCTAGCCTACGGGATAATAAAACTCAGAAAGGATAAGGGCATGCCAAAAGAAGGGGAGTTTAAAACTCCTTTGGTGCCACTCTTGCCGATTCTCTCCATTCTTATCTGTGTTTCCTTTATGCTTCAATATAGTCTAGATACCTGGATTGCCTTTGGCATTGCTCTTGTGGTTGGGTTAGTCATTTACTTTACTTACGGTTACCATCATTCAACTCTTACAGAAGAAAAATAAAAGCTGGGAAATCCCAGCTTTTTAATCTTTCACATAAGTAAAGCCTTCACCCAGAATTTCATGGGCTTCTGTGATGGTGATAAAGGCTTGAGGATCGACTTGGTGAATCATATCTTTCATTTTTACGATTTCGTTTCGACCGACGATACAGTAGATAATTTTTAAATCCTTTTTGCTGTAGTATCCTTGACCAGATATAAAGGTAACGCCACGGCCAAGCTCCTCATTAATCTTATCAGCCAGTTGGTCAGGATATTGAGTAATGATGATAAATCCTTTGCCAGCGTAACCCCCTTCGCCAATCAGGTCAATAACGCGAGCGATGATGAAGTCAAACAAGAGAGTGTAGGTCACAAGACGGAGATCTTGGAAAATAAGCAGAATTAACATTAAAATGAAAAAGTCAATTCCAAAAAGCAATTTCCCAATCGAAATATTGGTGTATTTGTTAAGGATGCGGGCAACGATATCAGAGCCACCAGTGGTTCCACCAGCATTAAAGATAATTCCTAAACCAACTCCCAGTAAAACCCCTGAGACCAAAGCGACAATGATGAGATCCCCTTGCAAGTCGATGTGCAAAGGAATACGCTCAAAAATTGCTAGCCAAACGGAAAGTGAAATAGATCCTAAAAGACTGGAGTAGAGGGTCTTAGGTCCAAATATTTTCCAAGCTAGGATAAATAAAGGGATATTAATCAAGAGATTCATCAATGAGACAGGGATTTTAAAAAGATAGTAGGTAATCAAGGTGATACCTGTCGCCCCTCCCTCAAATAGATGATAAGGAACAACAAAGTAGGTGAGACCAAAGGCATAGATAGCTGCTCCAAATATAATCGTAATAATCGGTTGAACTTTTCGAATCATAGCTGTTCCTCGCTTTTCTATAGATAGATTATACCAAAAATTCAGTTTTTTTAATTGGATTACTTATGATTTTTTATCATTTTTTTGATATAATAAGAGTGAAAAATCCCAATCCTATTGAGAAGAATAGAAAGATTGAACTTATGACACAAGTAAAAATTGTAACGGACTCTTCTGTTACTATCGAACCAGAAGTAGTTAAAGAATTAAATATCACTATTGTCCCCTTATCAGTTATGATTGATGGCGTACTCTACTCAGATGCTGATCTAAAAGAGGGGGAATTCCTTCATCTCATGCAACAAAGCAAGAATCTCCCTAAAACGAGTCAACCTCCAGTAGGAGTGTTTGCTGAAGTCTTTGAAGAGCTGGGAAAAGATGGCAGTCAGGTTGTTGCTATTCATATGTCTCATGCCTTGTCTGGAACGGTTGAAGCTGCTCGCCAAGGCGCAAGTCTCTCAAGTTCTGATGTGACTGTTATTGATAGTTCCTTTACAGATCAGGCTATGAAGTTTCAAGTTGTTGAAGCTGCAAAACTTGCTAAAGAGGGTAAAGATTTAGAAACTATTCTAGCACATATAGAAGAAGTGAAGAATCACACAGAGCTTTATATCGGTGTTTCGACTCTAGAAAACCTAGTGAAAGGTGGGCGTATTGGACGTGTGACGGGACTATTAAGCTCACTATTAAATATTCGTGTAGTGATGCAGATGAAAAACCACGAACTTCAACCAATCGTCAAAGGACGTGGAGCGAAAACTTTCAAAAAGTGGCTTGAGGAATTAACCAATACTCTTTCCCAAAAATCAGTTGCAGAAATTGGAATTTCCTATGCTGGAACGAATGAATGGGCAAATGAGATGAAGAGTTTATTGCAAGCCTATGTTGAGAAACCAATCTCTGTACTGGAAACTGGCTCTATTATTCAAACTCATACTGGAGAGAATGCTTGGGCAATTCTAATCCGCTATAATTCCTAAAAAAATAGAGAAAAATGTTTGAAATGGCGCTTTTGACTTGACCTATGGGCAATTTTAGGATATGATTATATTTGTTAATCAGAAATTATTTGGAGGATTTGTTAACATGGCAAACAAACAAGATTTGATCGCTAAAGTGGCAGAAGCTACAGACTTGACTAAGAAAGATTCAGCAGCAGCAGTTGACGCTGTATTTGCGGCAGTAACTGAATACCTTGCAGCTGGTGAAAAAGTTCAATTAATTGGTTTTGGTAACTTTGAAGTTCGTGAACGCGCTGCACGTAAAGGTCGCAACCCACAAACTGGTAAAGAAATCGAAATCGCAGCTTCTAAAGTTCCAGCATTCAAAGCTGGTAAAGCTCTTAAAGACGCTGTTAAATAATGAATTTAGAAAAAGCCCGTCATATCAAGTATTTGAGCTTGTGTGACAGGCTTTTTTTGTTGCTTTAGGGCATTTTGGGGGCAAAGACGAATACTTTTTCATGACACCTACCACTGTTGATTTCATTTCTTTAGTTATATATGTATAAATTTAGGTATTTTTCAACTGAGTCTTTGATATGATATATAACTTCTGAGATAAGTAGTCTTTTGAAAAATAGGGCTTAAGCCTTTACAGTAAAAGAAAAAAGGTTCCCATGTTTGGGAACCTTCTTTTAATTAGTTTTTAGAAGCTGCTTGGAATTCAGGGTTTTTCCATGCTTCATCAATGAT
>CAUVMH010000024.1:0-22859 GCA_963552835.1 uncultured Streptococcus sp.
TTCGGATGAAGACAGAAGAGTCCAGAGAAAACTTTATGGCTCTTCTCAAAGATGTTCCGCTTGATTTTATCACAGTGACCTACGAGATCATTGATAATCTTTCTAAGAAATATCACTATCCGATTCAAGAATATCTCTATGTGACCTTGACAGATCATATTTACTGTTCCTATCAAGCTCTAGCACAAGGAAGGTACAAGGATAGCAATCTGCCAGATATTTCTGCCAAGTATCCTGTCGCTTTTCAAATCGCAAAGGAAGCCTTTGAAATTTATCGTCAGAAGTTGACAGATCATTTCCCTGAGGATGAAATTATTCGGATCGCTTATCATTTCATCAATGCCGAAGGGGAGAACGAAGTTCAAGTGGTTGAGTCGATAGACAAGAGGAAAGAAATCCTCAGGAATGTTGAAGAAGTGCTGAAGAGTTACGCTATTCAACGAACCAAAGAGAATAACCATTTCTATGATCGCTTTATGATTCATCTCAATTATTTTTTGGATTATTTAGACCGTTCCAGAGATGATAATCAATCTCTTCTAGATATGGAAGACCATATCAAACAATCCTATCCAAAAGCGTTCGAGATTGGTTCCAAGATCTATGATGTGATTACGCAACATACGGGTCTTGATTTGTATAAAAGTGAACGAGTTTATCTAGTTCTACATATCCAACGTTTATTGTCATAAAAATTTAATTAAAAATACATAAGGAGAATTCTATCATGAATAGAGAAGAAGTAACATTGTTAGGTTTTGAAATTGTAGCCTATGCTGGCGATGCTCGTTCAAAACTATTGGAAGCCTTGAAGGCTGCTGAAGCTGGCAATTTTGCGAAAGCAGATAGCTTAGTCGAGGAAGCTGGTTCTTGCATTGCAGAGGCTCACCACGCGCAAACAAGTCTATTAACTAAGGAAGCTTCAGGTGAGGACTTAGCTTATAGTGTAACCATGATGCATGGCCAAGACCACTTGATGACAACTATCTTGTTAAAAGATTTGATGCACCATTTAATCGAACTCTATAAGAGGGGAGTTAAGTAATGAATAAATTAATTGCATTTATTGAGAAAGGAAAACCTTTCTTTGAGAAATTATCTCGTAATATCTATCTTCGTGCTATTCGTGATGGTTTCATTGCAGGTATGCCTGTTATTCTCTTCTCAAGTATCTTTATCTTGATTGCTTTTGTACCAAACTCATGGGGCTTTAAATGGTCTGATGATGTTGTTAATCTCCTCATGAAACCTTATAGCTATTCAATGGGGATTCTAGCTCTCTTGGTAGCTGGTACAACAGCTAAGTCATTGACCGACTCAGTAAACCGTAGCATGGAGAAAACCAATCAAATCAACTATATGTCAACATTGTTGGCAGCAATTGTTGGTTTGTTGATGTTGGCAGCTGATCCTATCGAAAATGGCCTAGCTACTGGATTCTTGGGGACAAAAGGTTTGCTTTCAGCCTTCCTTGCTGCCTTTGTTACTGTAGCCATCTATAAGGTTTGTGTTAAGAACAACGTCACTATTCGTATGCCTGACGAAGTTCCACCAAATATCTCACAAGTCTTTAAAGATGTGATTCCATTCACTCTATCAGTGGTTTCTCTTTATGCTCTTGATTTACTAGCTCGTCATTTTGTTGGTGCAAGCGTAGCAGAATCAATCGGTAAATTCTTTGCACCATTATTCTCAGCAGCTGATGGCTATCTAGGTATTACCATTATCTTTGGTGCTTTTGCCTTCTTCTGGTTTGTTGGTATCCATGGTCCATCTATCGTTGAACCAGCAATCGCAGCTATTACCTATGCAAATGCCGAAGTCAACTTGAACCTTCTCCAACAAGGGATGCATGCAGACAAGATCCTTACTTCTGGTACACAAATGTTTATCGTTACCATGGGTGGTACGGGTGCGACACTGGTTGTTCCATTCATGTTCATGTGGTTGACCAAATCGAAACGAAACCGTGCAATCGGACGCGCGTCTGTTGTACCAACCTTCTTCGGAGTTAACGAACCAATTCTGTTTGGTGCACCGCTTGTCTTGAACCCAATCTTCTTTATTCCTTTCATCTTTGCGCCAATTGCCAACGTATGGATCTTTAAATTCTTCATTGAAACGCTTGGCATGAACTCATTTACTGCCAACCTTCCTTGGACAACACCAGGTCCGCTCGGTATTGTTCTCGGTACAAACTTCCAATTCTTGTCATTTGTACTTGCTGCTTTGTTAATCCTTGTTGACGTAGCCATCTATTATCCATTCCTCAAGGTTTATGATGAACAAATTCTTGAAGAAGAGCGTTCAGGTAAAGCCAATGATGAATTGAAAGAAAAAGTAGCAGCAAACTTCAATACTGCCAAAGCAGATGCTATTCTTGAAAAAGCAGGTGTAGAAGCAGCACAAAATACAATCACAGAAGAAACAAATGTTCTCGTTCTCTGTGCAGGAGGAGGTACAAGTGGTCTCCTTGCAAATGCTCTAAACAAAGCGGCAGCAGAATACAAAGTTCCTGTTAAAGCAGCAGCTGGTGGCTATGGTGCTCACCGTGAAATGTTGCCTGAGTTTGATCTGGTTATCCTTGCTCCTCAGGTAGCTTCTAACTTTGAAGACATGAAGGCCGAAACCGACAAACTTGGTATCAAACTTGCTAAGACAGAAGGTGGCCAATACATTAAACTGACTCGTGACGGAAAAGGCGCTCTTGCCTTTGTTCAAGCGCAATTCGATTAACGATAGGGACTCTGAAACTGTCTCCTATCGTTACGGAAATCGCTATAGCGAATTTCCTAATCGTCTTGTTAATTCGTAGGTAAAAAGATATCGTTTTTACCCCCTCATGTCACAATTTGGTGACTTGATACTAGACGTGAGATGGAGGAACTCCTCCCAACTATATCTCCATCTCATTTCTATTTCTTGAAAGGTGAATCAAATGACAAAAACACTTCCAAAAGATTTTATTTTTGGCGGAGCAACAGCAGCCTACCAAGCAGAAGGTGCGACCAATACCGATGGTAAAGGACCAGTTGCCTGGGACAAATACCTCAAGGATAACTATTGGTACACTGCTGAACCAGCCAGTGATTTCTATCACAAATACCCAGTTGACCTCAAACTTGCAGAAGAGTATGGTGTCAATGGTATCCGTATTTCAATCGCTTGGTCACGTATCTTTCCAACGGGTTATGGGAAGGTTAATGACAAGGGGGTTGAGTTCTATCACAAGTTGTTTGCAGAATGTCACAAGCGGCATGTTGAGCCCTTCGTAACTCTTCATCACTTTGATACGCCAGAAGCTCTACATTCAAATGGAGACTTCTTAAACCGTGAAAACATTGAACACTTTGTGGATTATGCGGCCTTCTGTTTTGAAGAATTTCCTGAAGTTAACTTTTGGACAACCTTTAATGAAATTGGGCCGATAGGAGATGGTCAATACTTGGTTGGGAAATTCCCTCCAGGTATTCAGTACGACCTTGCCAAAGTCTTCCAATCTCATCACAATATGATGGTGTCGCATGCGCGTGCAGTAAAACTTTTCAAGGATAAGGGATATAAGGGTGAAATTGGTGTGGTTCATGCACTGCCTACTAAGTATCCTCTGGATCCTGAAAATCCAGCAGATGTTCGTGCAGCCGAGTTAGAAGATATCATTCACAATAAATTTATTTTGGATGCGACTTATCTAGGACGATATTCTGAAGAAACCATGGAAGGTGTCAACCATATCTTAGCAGTCAATGGTGGAAGTTTAGATCTGCGTGAAGAAGACTTCGCTGTGCTAGAAGCTGCAAAAGACCTGAATGACTTCCTTGGAATTAACTACTACATGAGTGATTGGATGCAAGCCTTTGATGGCGAAACAGAAATCATTCATAACGGTAAGGGTGAAAAAGGAAGCTCTAAGTATCAGATTAAGGGAGTTGGACGTCGAGTGGCGCCTGACTATGTCCCACGTACGGACTGGGACTGGATTATCTATCCTCAAGGTTTGTATGATCAAATCATGCGCGTGAAGAAAGATTACCCAAATTACAAGAAAATCTACATCACAGAGAATGGTCTCGGATACAAAGATGAGTTTGTGGATGGGACAGTCTACGATGATGGGCGGATTGATTATGTTAAGAAACATATGGAAGTGATTGCAGATGCAATCTCTGATGGAGCCAATGTCAAAGGCTACTTTATCTGGTCGCTGATGGATGTCTTTTCTTGGTCAAATGGTTACGAAAAGCGTTACGGCCTCTTCTATGTTGATTTTGAAACCCAGGAGCGCTATCCAAAGAAAT
Source organism: uncultured Streptococcus sp. (assembly GCA_963552835.1). Classification (GTDB taxonomy): domain Bacteria; phylum Bacillota; class Bacilli; order Lactobacillales; family Streptococcaceae; genus Streptococcus. The sequence continues at coordinate 4,299 of CAUVMH010000024.1, forward strand.
CAGCTCACTGGTACAAGAAACTAGCTGAGACACAACTTATTGAATAAAATTCAACAAAAATTCCCCACCAAAAGGTAGGGGAATTTTTATGGTTTTGATAAAAGAATGGTTGTTTGTTTCGACAAATCTTTAAATGTCTCCTGACTCAGTTTAGAATCTGAAACGATGGTATCAATCTCTGAGATATTGTAAAAAGTGTAAAAATCAAACTTATTAAACTTGCTGTGGTCTGCCAGTAAGTATTTTTTATTGGCATTGTTCAAGGCGATTCGTTGAGCCTCGCCCTCTTCTTCACTAAAGGTGGCAATAGCCTTATCCTTAATACCATTACAACTTACAAAAGCCTTAGAGAACTGAAGATTGGTCAAATCCTGCAAGGTGAGTGTCCCTACAAAAGCACCAGTGATAGAGCGATAATTTCCACCAATCAAAATCAAATCTGTTAGTTTTCGTTCGTTTAGGATGAGAAAAACTGGAAGACTGTTTGTTACAACACGAATATTATCGATCGGGAGCTCACGAGCAAAACATTCTAAGGTTGTTCCTGGTCCGATAAAAATGGTTTCACCTTTGTCAATCAAATAACCAGCAAAACGGCTAATTTCTTGTTTTTCAGCAATCTGCAAGCCTTGTTTTTCGACGTTTGAGCGTTCGTTGTTTAATAGAGAACCTGTACGAAGTTTTTCAGCACCACCATGCACACGAACCAGCAAGTCTTTATCTGCCAGTTCTTGTAAATAGCGGCGAGCTGTCATATCTGACACATCAAGACTCTCCATAATCTCTTTTACAGTAATGGTGCCTTTTGTGTTTACTGCTTCTAGAATACTATCTAGTTTCTCTTGCTTTAGCATCCTTATCACCTCGATTTCTACTATTATTATCTTACCATAAAACGCTCAATCAATCAAATAGAAAAAAACAAAATAAAACAAAAACAAAAATATCATAGTTGTTTTAAACAAACCATGATATTTTGAATGATTGGTCAAATTAGTCTAAACCGTAGTTGTAATCCTCGTCTTGCATGGCTTCAACTTCACCAAGGAGGTAACCATTTCCGACTTGAGAGAAGAAGTCGTGGTTAGAAGTTCCTGTTGAGATTCCGTTCATGACGATAGGATTGACATCATCAGCTGAATCTGGGAAGAGTGGATCTTGTCCTAGGTTCATAAGCGCCTTATTGGCATTGTAACGAAGGAAAGTCTTAACTTCCTCAGTCCAGCCAACACCGTCATAGAGGCTTTCGGTGTATCCTTCTTCATTCTCGTAAAGAGTATAGAGCAGGTCGTACATCCATTCTTTAAGCTTTTCTTGCTCTTCTTCAGGCAATTCATTGAAACCAAGTTGGAATTTGTAACCAATATAAGTTCCGTGAACAGACTCATCACGAATGATCAGTTTGATGATTTCCGCAACGTTGGCTAGTTTGTTGTTACCAAGATAGTAGAGTGGGGTGAAGAAACCTGAGTAGAAGAGGAAGGTTTCAAGAAAGACGCTGGCAACTTTCTTTTCTAGAGGGCTACCATTGAGGTAGATCTCATTGATAATTTCCGCTTTTCTTTGTAGGTAGGGGTTAGTGTTGGTCCATTCAAAAATTTCTTCAATCTCAGCCTTGGTATTCAAGGTAGAGAAGATAGAAGAATAAGATTTTGCATGGACAGATTCCATAAATTGGATGTTGTTAAAAACAGCTTCCTCATGCGGTGTACGGATGTCAGAACGAAGAGCCTGAACCCCTGTTTCAGATTGCATGGTATCAAGAAGCGTTAAACCACCAAAGACTTTTCCTACCAAGTCCTTTTCCTTGTTTGATAGTTTTCTCCAGTCATCAAGGTCATTTGACAAGGGAATACGCGTATCGAGCCAGAATTGCTCCGTTAGCTTTTCCCAAGTTGATTTGTCGATGACATCTTCGATGGCATTCCAGTTAATGGCTTTGTAGTAAGTTTCCATTTGAAATCTCTTTCTGTATGTAATAATGCGATTGTCGAATCATCTCTATTTTATCATAGTCTGAGAAGAGTATCGCACAAAAAGTCGGAAGCCCGACTTTTTAGTTTTTCATGGTATTTAAGATACTTATCAAGTTTTGTCTGGCAGGTAACTTAATCAGTAGTCTGAGAAAATGTAGTTTCCTCAAGCAAAAATTAAATCACACAGCTTTCACATTGGTTAGCACCAACTTCCCCACCGTCGTCTGTAAAGGTACGGACGTAGTAGATAGACTTGATACCCTTGTTAAAGGCATAGTTACGAAGGATAGACAAGTCACGTGTCGTTTGTTTGTTTTCTTTCTTCCATTCGTAAAGACCTTTTGGAATGTCACTACGCATGAAGAGAGTGAGTGAAAGTCCTTGATCCACGTGCTCAGTTGCAGCCGCGTATACATCGATTACCTTACGCATATCCATGTCGTAGGCAGAAGTGTAGTAAGGAATCGTTTCTGTTGATAAACCTGCAGCAGGATAGTAGATCTTACCGATTTTCTTCTCTTGGCGTTCTTCGATACGTTGCGTAATCGGGTGGATAGAAGCAGAAACATCGTTGATGTAGCTGATAGAACCATTTGGAGCAACAGCTAGACGGTTTTGGTGGTAAAGTCCATCTGCTTGAACCTTTTCGCGAAGTTCAGCCCAGTCAGCAGCGCTTGGAATAAAGACATCTTTAAAGAGTTCTTTAACACGGTCTGATTTTGGAACAAATTCGCCTGTTACATACTTGTCGAAGTAGCTACCGTTAGCATAGTCTGATTTTTCAAAGTTGTGGAAGGTGATACCACGTTCACGTGCGATATTGTTTGACTCAACCAAGGTCCAGTAGTTCATAAGCATAAAGTAGATGCTTGTAAATTCAATTGACTCAGGTGATCCGTACTCAATCAGTTGTTGGGCAAGATAACTATGAAGTCCCATGGCACCAAGGCCAAAGGTGTGAGCCAAACTGTTTCCGTGGTCGATAGTAGGGACAGCTACGATGTGTGAACTATCTGTAACGAAAGTAAGGGCACGAACCATAGCGCGGATAGAACGACCAAAGTCAGGTGAAGTCATCATGTTGACTACGTTAGTTGAACCAAGGTTACATGAAACGTCTGTTCCCATTTGAAGGAATTCTTGAGCATCGTTGATCAAGCTTGGTTTTTGAACTTGAAGAATCTCAGAACACAAGTTACTCATGATAATCTTACCATCTACTGGATTAGCACGGTTGGCTGTATCAATGTTGACGATATAAGGGTAACCAGATTCTTGTTGCAATTTAGAGATTTCAGTTTCCAAATCACGCGCCTTGATTTTTGTCTTGCGGATATTTGGATTTGCGACTAATTCATCGTATTTTTCTGTGATATCGATGTAGTTGAACGGCACCCCATATTCAAGCTCTACGGAGTAAGGGCTGAAGAGGTACATTTCTTCATTTTTACGAGCCAATTCGTAGAATTTATCTGGTACTACAACACCAAGTGAAAGGGTCTTTACACGAACTTTTTCATCGGCATTTTCTTTCTTAGTTGAAAGGAAAGCGATGATATCTGGGTGAAAGACGTTGAGGTAGACAACACCAGCACCTTGACGTTGACCAAGTTGGTTTGAGTAGGAGAAACTGTCTTCGAAGAGTTTCATAACTGGAACGACACCAGAAGCTGCTCCTTCATAACCTTTGATAGGTGCGCCTGCTTCACGAAGGTTGCTTAGAGTAATACCTACACCACCACCGATACGTGAAAGTTGAAGAGCTGAGTTGATAGAACGTCCAATAGAGTTCATGTCATCTGTGACCTGAATCAAGAAACAAGATACCAACTCCCCACGACGAGCACGACCTGCGTTCAAAAAGGAAGGAGTAGCAGGTTGGTAGCGTTGGTGGATGATTTCATTGGCAATATCAGTCGCAATTGCTTCATCCCCGTCAGCAAAGTAAAGTGCATTAAAGAAGACACGGTCTTCCATGCTTTCAAGGTAGTATTCCCCATCGTTAGTCTTCAAGGCATATTGGTTGTAAAACTTATAGGCAGCCATGAATGATTTGAATTGGAAGTTTTGTTCTTTAATAAATTGAGATAATTCTTCCAAAAACTCTGGACGGTATTTTTTGATAAATGCAGTTTCGATGTAGTTATGTTCAATGAGGTAGTTGATTTTATCAGTGATTGAATCAAAAACCATGGTATTTGGAACCACATTTTCTTTAAAGAAAGCATCCAAGGCTTCCTTATCTTTATGAAGCATGATTTGTCCATTAACAGGACGGTTGATTTCGTTATTGAGACGGAAGTAAGTCACGTCTTCAAGATGTTTTAATCCCATAAAATTTCCTTTATCTAATTACAAAAGAAAGGCCTCTAAGTTAGCCCTAGAAGCGAGTTTCTTCTGGATGATTTACTAAGATTATGCTAATTGTTTCAGTTTTCCTGGTTGGAAACCTGAAAAGACTTCAGTTGGTGTTTGGATAACAGGAGCAGCGCTGAAACCGAGCTCTTTAACTTGATCGACGTACTCAGGTTGCTCGTCAAGATTGATCTCACGATAAGCCACGTTGTTGCTATCCAAGAAACGTTTGGTCATTTTACATTGTACACAATTATTTTTAGAATAAACGGTTACCATTTTCGTAACTCCTCTTTCAAAATAGATTACTTTCTTAGTATATCAGAAAAAAAAACTTTGTCAAACTTTTTAAACTAAATCTTGTGCTAAAAAGTTACAGTTTTGAAATTAAAACACAAGATATAGTGTTTTTTGAAACATAAATTTTGACTTCCGTTGAATTGTCAAACTTTCTCAAAATAAAAAAACTACATACTGTATATTGGCAACATGAATAGAAGATTTTCAGCAAGTTATCAGAAAGGAAAACGAAGAAAATAGCAAAAATCGTAAGAACAGGAATAAGTCTAGCTGAGACAATGCTTTAACAAAACAGAAACTGTGATATTTACGAAAAAAGAAATTTTCTACACAAGATGTCCCAATATTTTGTATTAGAATATCTAAAATATAACAAAAGTGGAAATGACAGATTATGCTGTATTCATAAAAATGGATCATTGGTTAATTTTATAGTAGGATACTTATGAGTTTCGTATCCTTTTATAAGGAGTATATAAATACAATGTTTGAGAAAGTTCATTTTATGTGATATAGTATCTGTGATTATAAGATTAGAAAATGGATATCTGGATGCTTTTGCTTGATAGAGAATGTTATCAGATTATAATTAGATTAAATGAATGAAAGAACACAGAATTAGGAGGCGCGTGGTGAAAGAAAATGATGTTATCTTAAAACGGCAATCAACTCAAATATTTTTTAAGAATGGTGATACGGATTTTTTCTTTAATTGGTTGTTAGGAATCGGTGAAATTTTTGGTTTCTCTCATGGAGAGCTTTATTATCTTGCTCAAAGATTGGGGAACTCACCAAAGCCTGATGACTGGAAAAATGTATTTTTATCGCATGTAAACTACCTTGAACAAGAAGCAAGTAATTCAGGATTGAGTGAACAAACAAAGGCGCAGTATTATTTTGCACAGACCTACTCACTTCGCTCGGCAATTCAGTTTACCGATCCATTTTCTGACGAGTATTTACCGACCGTTCGTCAAATGGAGAAGGTGTTTTCTAGTGCAATTCATTCACTAGGTGCACCGATTGAAAAACTAACTATTCCCTATCAGGGTTCTTACTTGCCTGGGTATTATCTTCATAGCGGTGATAATTGTCCAACGCTAATCATGATTGGTGGAGGTGATACTTATCGCGAAGATTTATTTTACTTTGCAGGATATCCTGGATGGATACGAAATTATAATGTTTTAATGGTTGATCTTCCTGGTCAAGGGAGCAATCCTAGTAGAGGGCTGGTCTTTGATGTGGATGCTTCTATTCCAATTTCATTATGCATAGACTGGTTGGAAAATAGAAATCCTAAACTAAATTATTTAGCTATTTATGGTGTCAGCGGAGGGGGATATTTTACCGCACAAGCTGTCGAAAAGGATCCAAGAATTCATGCTTGGATTGCTAGTACCCCTATTTACGATGTTGCAGAACTTTTCAGAAAAGAATTTGGATCAAGTTTGAAAGCACCTAGTTGGTTAATAAATGCCATTTTAAAATTAGCTGGAAATTTGAATGAATCAGCAAATTTAAATCTTAAAAAGTATGCATGGCAGTTTGGTACTTCTGATTTTAAGAGTGCTATTGATGATGTATTTAACCATGCAAAGATTGTGGATTATCAAAAAATTCAATGCCCATGCCTTTTTATCATGGGAAAGGGTGAGGGTGCTGAACTGCAGCATCAAACTAAGGTAATTTATGAAGCACTTAAATCTAAAAATCAACAAACTAAACTTCAAGTATTTGAGGCGGAAAGTGGTGCGGACGCTCATTGCCAAGTCAATAATCTAAGACTCGCCCATAATGTCGTTTTTGATTGGTTGGATACTTTATTTGAATGGAATCAATCAAAGTTTTAGCTCTACTTATACCACTTAGATATATCTACCTTTTTACTGTTAAGGGCTACAAACTTATTTTACTTTAAGTAGCAAATTGGATAAATTCTCTACTGTTGATGGTAAGAGTAGGTTTTAGAATTTCAGTATTTAGTATTTGATGAAGTCTTTTCAAATAATAGATTTACTGAGTTATATTAATTATAGTTAAATAGTATTATTTCATTATTTACTAGGATTGTCCTCTGATTGGTATTAAGGGAAAATAGCTTTGAAAATTGGAATTTTGAAGGTAATATTCTTTTAATAATTAGTGCCTAAATTTCCCATAGTACCTGTATGATAGAAAAAAGAAGCAATTTCATTTTCAGTAAAAGTCCATAAAATACTTGAAAAATTATCTAGAAGGTGATATAATACAGTCTTGTAAGGGTTATCACATATAATCCAAAAAAGAAATAACTAAAGGAGAGTCAAACTATGGCTTCTAAAGATTTCCACGTAGTGGCAGAAACAGGTATTCACGCACGTCCAGCAACATTGTTGGTTCAAACAGCTAGCAAATTTGCTTCAGATATCACTCTTGAATACAAAGGTAAATCAGTAAACCTTAAATCTATCATGGGTGTTATGAGTCTTGGTGTTGGCCAAGGTGCTGACGTTACAATTTCAGCTGAAGGTGCAGATGCTGACGACGCAATCGCTGCTATCACTGAAACTATGGAAAAAGAAGGATTGGCATAAGGAAAATGACAGAAATGCTTAAAGGAATCGCAGCATCAGACGGTGTTGCAGTTGCAAAAGCATATCTACTCGTTCAACCGGATTTGTCATTTGAGACTATTACAGTCGAAGATACAAACGCAGAAGAAGCTCGCCTTGATGCCGCTCTAAAAGCATCACAAGACGAGCTTTCTGTTATTCGTGAGAAAGCAGTAGGTACGCTCGGTGAAGAAGCAGCTCAAGTTTTTGACGCTCACTTAATGGTTCTTGCTGACCCAGAAATGATCAGCCAAATCAAGGAAACAATCCGTGCGAAGAAAGTGAATGCAGAAGCAGGTCTGAAAGAAGTGACAGACATGTTTATCACTATCTTTGAAGGTATGGAAGACAACCCATACATGCAAGAACGTGCAGCGGATATCCGTGACGTGACAAAACGTGTATTGGCAAATCTCCTTGGTAAGAAATTGCCAAACCCAGCTTCTATCAATGAAGAAGTGATCGTGATTGCGCATGACTTGACTCCTTCAGATACAGCTCAATTGGACAAAAACTTTGTAAAAGCTTTTGTAACCAACATCGGTGGACGTACAAGCCACTCAGCTATCATGGCGCGTACACTTGAAATCGCGGCAGTATTGGGTACAAACAACATCACTGAAATTGTTAAAGATGGTGATATTCTTGCTGTTAACGGTATTACTGGTGAAGTGATTATCAACCCAACTGATGAGCAAGCAGCAGAATTCAAGGCTGCTGGTGAAGCTTATGCGAAGCAAAAAGCTGAATGGGCACTTTTGAAAGATGCTCAAACAGTGACTGCTGATGGTAAACACTTTGAATTGGCTGCTAATATCGGTACTCCAAAAGACGTTGAAGGTGTCAATGCCAACGGTGCCGAAGCTGTCGGTCTTTACCGTACAGAGTTCTTGTACATGGATTCTCAAGACTTCCCAACAGAAGACGAGCAGTATGAAGCTTACAAGGCTGTACTTGAAGGAATGAACGGTAAACCTGTTGTCGTTCGTACAATGGATATCGGTGGAGATAAGGAACTTCCTTACTTCGATATGCCTCACGAAATGAACCCATTCCTTGGATTCCGTGCCCTTCGTATCTCTATTTCTGAAACTGGAGATGCTATGTTCCGCACACAAATCCGTGCCCTTCTTCGTGCGTCTGTTCACGGTCAATTGCGTATCATGTTCCCAATGGTTGCGCTCTTGAAAGAATTCCGTGCAGCGAAGGCAGTCTTTGACGAAGAAAAAGCAAACCTTCTTGCTGAAGGTGTTGCCGTTGCGGATAATATCCAAGTTGGTATCATGATCGAGATTCCTGCAGCGGCTATGCTTGCAGACCAATTTGCTAAAGAAGTTGACTTCTTCTCAATTGGTACAAACGACTTGATCCAATACACAATGGCAGCAGACCGTATGAACGAGCAAGTTTCATACCTTTACCAACCATACAACCCATCAATACTTCGTTTGATTAACAATGTTATCAAAGCAGCTCACGCTGAAGGTAAATGGGCAGGTATGTGTGGTGAGATGGCTGGTGACCAAAAGGCTGTTCCACTTCTTGTCGGAATGGGCTTGGATGAGTTCTCTATGTCAGCAACATCTGTACTTCGTACACGTAGCTTGATGAAGAAATTGGATACAGCTAAGATGGAAGAGTACGCAAACCGTGCCCTTACAGAATGCTCAACAATGGAAGAAGTTCTTGAACTTCAAAAAGAATACGTTGACTTTGATTAATCGAAAGGTCCTTGCAACTCGGTTGCAGGGATTTTTTGTTTTAAAAATTTGGTGATTGATTTTCAATATAGGATTCTCAAATCAGACTGTTCAAATAGAAGATAGTGTAGAAGACAAAAAAATCGTTAACTGGTTCATAAAATTCTTGACAAGTTACAAATTTAGGAGTAAACTATTAACCAGTTAACTATTAGAGAGGAGTTTCTGCAATTTAGAAATGAATTGCAACTAGAAATATCAAAAAGAAAGAGAGTTTCGATGAAAATTAATAAAAAATACCTAGCAGGTTCTGCGGCAGCCTTGATTTTAAGTGTCTGTTCTTATGAGTTAGGACTGTATCAAGCTAGAACGGTCAAGGAAAATAATCGTGTGTCTTACGTTGATGGTAAACAAGCAGCGCAAAAAACGGAGAATCTAACTCCTGATGAGGTTAGTAAAAAAGAAGGTATCAATGCTGAACAAATCGTCATCAAGATAACAGACCAGGGCTATGTCACTTCACATGGTGACCACTATCATTATTACAATGGCAAGGTTCCTTATGATGCCATCATCAGTGAAGAGTTGCTGATGAAGGATCCAAACTACCAGCTCAAGGACGAGGATATTGTCAGTGAAATCAAGGGTGGTTATGTCATCAAGGTAGATGGGAAATACTATGTCTACCTTAAGGATGCGGCCCATGCGGATAATGTCCGTACGAAAGAAGAAATCAATCGACAAAAACAAGAGCATAGTCAGCATCGTGAAGGAGGAACTTCAGCAAATGATGGTGCGGTAGCCTTGGCACGTTCACAAGGACGCTACACCACGGATGATGGCTACATCTTTAATGCCTCTGATATCATTGAAGATACTGGTGATGCTTACATCGTTCCTCATGGCGACCATTATCATTACATTCCTAAAAGTGAGTTATCAGCCAGCGAATTGGCTGCAGCAGAAGCCTTTCTATCTGGTAGAAGTGGTCAATCGAATACGCCTACTTATCGCCGTAGCAATAACAACAGTGCTAGCAGCGATGTAGATAGATGGACTCCATCCTATAATAATCAAGGCAACAGCTATAACAATCAAAGCAACAGCTATACGAACACGAACACAGCTAACAACAGTAGCGACGATAACCAAGCAAGTCAGAGTGATGAGGATATTGATAGCCTTCTGAAACAACTTTACGCCTTGCCACTCAGCCAACGACACGTAGAATCTGATGGCCTTGTCTTCGACCCAGCACAGATTACAAGTCGAACAGCTAGAGGAGTTGCTGTGCCTCATGGGAACCATTACCATTTCATCCCTTATTCACAGATGTCTGAATTGGAAGAACGAATCGCTCGTATTATTCCTCTACAGTACAGTTCGAACCATAGGGTGCCGGATTCAAGACCAGAACAACCAAGTCCACAACCGACTCCGGAACCTAGTCCAAGCCCGCAACCTGTACCAAATCCTCAACCATCTCCAAGCAATCCAATTGACGAAAAATTGGTCAAACAGGCAATTCGAAAAGTAGATGATGGTTATGTATTTGAGGAGAATGGAACATCTCGTTATATTCCTGCCAAGGAATTATCAGCTGAAACTACTGCAGCTATTGATAGTAAGCTAGCCAAGCAAGAAAGTTTAGCTCATAAGCTCGGAGCTAAGAAAACCAACCTCCCATCTGGTGATCAAGGATTTTATAATAAGGCTTATGATTTACTAGCAAGAGTTCATCAAGACTTACTTGATAATAAAGGGCGCCAAGCTGATTTTGACACTTTGGATAAACTGTTGGAACGTCTCAATGATACCTCAAGTGATAAAGTCAAGTTGGTGGATGATATCTTGGCCTTTCTAGCGCCGATTCGTCATCCAGAACGTCTAGGAAAACCAAATGCGCAAATAGCTTACACAGATGATGAGATTCAGGTAGCCAAGTTGGCAGGCAAGTATACAACAGAAGATGGCTATATCTTTGATCCTCGTGATATCACCAGTGATGAGGGGGATGCCTATGTAACTCCACATATGACCCATAGCCATTGGATTAAAAAAGATAGTTTGTCTGAAGCCGAAAGAGCGGCAGCCCAGGCTTATGCTAAAGAGAAAGGTTTGACTCCTCCTTCAACAGACCATCAGAATCCAGGAAATACGGAGGCTAAAGGAGCAGAAGCTATCTACAACCGCGTGCAAGCAGCTAAGAAGGTGCCGCTTGATCGTATACCTTACAATCTCCAACATACCGTGGAAGTTAAAAATGGTAGTTTAATCATTCCTCATTATGATCATTACCATAACATCAAATTTGAGTGGTTTGACGAAGGACTTTATGAGGCACCTAAGGGGTATAGTCTAGAAGATCTCTTTGCGACTGTCAAGTACTATGTCGAACATCCAAACGAACGTCCGCATTCAGATAGTGGTTGGGGCAATGCAAGTGACCATGTTCAAAGAAACCAAAATGGTCAAGTTGATACCAATCAAACAGAAAAACCATCAGAGGAGAAACCTCGGACAGACAAACCTGAGGAAGAAAAGCCACGCGAAGAGAAGCCTCAAAGTGAGAAACCAGAATCTCCAAAACCAACTGAGAAGCCGGAGGAAGAATCACCAGAGGAACCAGAAGAACCTCAGGTCGAGACTGAAAAGGTTGAAGCGAAGTTGAGAGAGGCTGAAGAGCTACTTGCAAAGATCCAAGACCCCATTATCAAGTCCAATGCCAAAGAAACTCTCACTGGCTTAAAAAATAACCTGCTATTTGGTGCTCAGGATAACAATACCATTATGGCTGAAGCTGAAAAGTTGTTGGCTTTATTAAAGGAGAGCAAGTAAAGGTAGTAGCATTTTCTAGATCCTAAAAACAGGATAGGAGAACTAGAAAAGTTAAAATCGAAAATGAGAACAGAATGTAAGTTCTAGTTCTCATTTTTTTCATGAAAATATGTAAAATATCTTGACATATAGTGTAAATAAAGATAAACTATTTACTAGTTAATTGAATGGTTAAATACTAGTTAAGGAGTAACAATGAAAAAAAGAACATTTCTATTATTAGTGGTAGGTCTCTTGGTTCTTGTCTTAGGAGCATGTAGTCAAAAAGAAAAACAAGAAGCAAAAGGAATGAAGATTGTAACAAGTTTTTACCCAATCTATGCCATGGTCAAAGAGGTATCAGGTGACTTGAATGATGTTCGGATGATTCAGTCTAGTAGTGGAATTCACTCCTTTGAACCGTCAGCTAATGACATTGCTGCTATCTATGACGCGGATGTCTTTGTCTACCATTCTCATACGCTCGAATCTTGGGCTGGAAGTCTAGATCCTAACTTGAAAAACTCAAAAGTTAAGGTTTTAGAAGCTTCTGAAGGAATGACGTTGGAGCGTGTACCGGGCTTAGAAGATGTAGAAGCTGGTGACGGCATCGATGAAAAAACACTCTACGACCCTCACACTTGGTTAGATCCAGAAAAAGCAGGTGAAGAAGCTCAGATTATCGCTGACAAACTTTCGGAGATTGATAGTGCTAATAAGGAAAAGTATCAAAAGAATGCTAAAAACTTTATCGCTAAAGCACAAGAATTGACTAAGAAGTACCAGCCTATTTTTGAAAAAGCGAGCCAAAAGACTTTTGTTACACAACACACAGCTTTTTCTTATCTCGCTAAACGTTTTGGTTTGAAACAACTTGGTATTGCAGGGATTTCCCCTGAACAAGAGCCAAGTCCGAGACAGTTGACAGAAATCCAAGAATTTGTCAAAACTTATAATGTCAAAACCATCTTTACTGAGAGCAATGCTTCTTCTAAAGTCGCTGAGACCTTGGTCAAATCAACAGGAGTTAGTCTGAAAACTCTTAATCCTTTGGAAGCAGACCCTGAAAACGACAAAACGTACTTAGAAAACTTAGAAGAAAATATGAATGTTCTTGCAGAAGAATTAAAATGAGGAGATGATGAAAATGAAGAAGAAATACCTTGCAGCAGGATCGGCTCTTGTCCTTTCCCTAAGCCTTTGCATCTATGCATTGAACCAACACCAGGTAGAAGAAAACAAAGATAATAACCGTGTGTCTTACGTTGATGGGAAGCAAGACTCTCAAAAAACAGAGACCCAAACACCAGATCAAGTTAGCAAAAAAGAAGATATTCAGGCAGAACAAATTGTCGTGAAAATCACAGATCAAGGTTATGTGACTTCACACGGTGATCATTTCCATTATTACAATGGTAAAGTTCCTTTTGACGCGATTTTCAGCGAAGAACTGTTGATGAAAGATGCCAATTATCAACTTAAAGACGCTGATATTGTCAACGAAATCAAAGGTGGCTACATTATCAAGGTTGATGGGAAGTATTATGTTTACCTTAAGGATGTGGCGCATGCAGATAACGTTCGTACGAAGGACGAAATTGAACGCCAAAAACAAGGTCATACTCACGATGCACCAACTTCTAACAGTGCAGTGACACTTGCGCGATCACAAGGCCGTTATACTACCGACGATGGCTACATCTTTAATCCATCTGATATTATAGAGGATACTGGTGATGCTTATATTGTCCCTCATGGTGGACATTACCACTACATTCCTAAGAGTTCCTTGTCTGCTAGCGAATTGGCTGCTGCCCAAGCCTACCTCTCTGGAACTAGAAAACAAGCAAGTGTGACTGACTATCGTCCGACTCCAAACGCAACTAGTCAAACTAGCAATCTGAGTCAAGAAGCTGAAACACCAAGCAATCCAGAAGAGAGCTTACAGACTTTATTGCAGCAACTCTATGCTCTTCCAAGTAATCAACGTTATGCAGAATCTGATGGCTTGATTTTTGACCCTGCTAAGATTTCAAGCAGAACGCCAAGTGGCGTAGCGATTCCTCATGGAAATCACTATCATTTCATCCCATATACAAAGCTTTCTGCCTTGGAAGAAAAGATTGCGCGAATGATTCCTTTATCTAGCGACAGTGGGAAACCAACACCTTTGGAAAATCCAAGTAAACCAGCAGAGCATCCAGCTCAATCGGATCATCATCATGACCAAGACGGTGACCATGGAAGTCAGGATACCAACCATGAAGATCATGACCATGATGGAGTGGAGCATGACCACCACGGTGAAGAACATGATCATGGTTTTGCAGCTGACCGTGTTATTAGTAAAGATGAGCAAGGGTTTGTAGTTTCTCATGGAGATCACGCTCATTATTTCTTTAAGAAGGACTTGACTGCAGCTCAAATCAAAGCTGCCCAGGATCACTTGAAAGAAAATCATCAGTCTCAGCACGTTCAACCACTTGCAAAGACTGTGGAAAGTTTCTCAAGAGATGCTAGCGATGAAGAAAAAATCAAGTATATCTCACAGACCTACGGAGTTCCGCTCGAAGCAATTCGCATTTCAAATGGATTCTTTGTCTTTGGAAATCCGGATCAAGCCTATGATCCAACCCATATCCATCCCTATGCTGTTCGAAAAGAACATGTTCGTATTCCTCTCCAAACTGGGAATCCAGAACTGGATTTCCTAAATGAGCTTTATACGACTGCCCTACGTGATGGGGTGTCTCCTTATAGTTTGCAAGTAGAAAATGATAGTTTTGTGATTCCTCACGGAGACCACAATCACTATATCAAGGTCCAAACTAAGGGCTATGAAGTGGCTTTGAAAAACAAGATTCCAGCCCTACAATCGACCTATCAACCTGGAGCATTTGATGAACAAACAGTTTTATCTAAGGTGGATCAACTTTTAGCAGATAGCAGAAGTCTCTACAAAGACCAGCCAATCATGCAGAGACGGGTTGAACTTGCTTTGGGGCAATTCACCGAAAATATGAAAAAACTGGCAACAAACTCAACTGCTGGATATCTAGCAGCCTTGGATCTCTTTGATAAACAGTATATCCATGTGGATCAAAGTGTGGCACCGGTTGAAACTTCACCTTTAGATAAGAAGTACCAAGCCCTTGTAGATAAGATCAATACACTGGATACAGATACTTATGGCTTGCCTAAGAAAGATCTTTTGGTACATTTGCAGGAAGCAAAACTAGCACAGGATGAGACAGAGTTGGATGCGATTGAAGCGAAACTGCAGGCCTTGCAAGATTTCCGAGATCGAACAGGGGTTACAACAGTAGAGTACATCAAGTATTTCTATGAACATGTATCTGATGGTCGTTTGAGAGAAGAACTTCGGAACCGTGTTGCCAAGTTGACATGGGAACTTTACCAGTCACAATCTTTCCTCAAAGCAACCGACTTGAACAAGCTATTCCCAACTATTTACCAAACTAAGCTAGAAGTAGAAGAAGCTCTCAAAGAAGAACCCGTATCTACAAAAGCTGGTAAGACTATTCTAGATACGGAAAAAGTAGATAGTCAAACTGCTAAGACCGCAATCTATGAATTCCTAAAAGAACTCTACGGTGATTTTATGCCAGAAGAGAGGGTTAGCCATGTTAAGAAGGAAGAAGTGGATGCTCTCCTAACTAAAGCTGCTCAACTCCTAGCACGTGTCAAAGAAGATGGTGTCAAACAATCCCTAGCTGAAGAAGCAGCTAATATCAAAGCGGCTACTGAAAAGGAAAATGCAGACCTTGACGAAGCTAAAACACAACTTGAGGATCTTTTAAATCGTATTGCAGCGACTATCCAACGAGAAGAAAAACAGGCTGAACAAGATCCGCAAACCGTGATCATCTATCAAAAACTCTATAATGTCTTGCTCTCTCTTCACAAGTACTTAGAGGATAACAAAGGATCCGATGCAGACTTTGAACGTGTTGATGCCCTATTTGATCAACTTGCAGCCAAAAGCAGCGATAAAGAAGGTCTCCTCACTCTAGCTAAAGAAATCATTAGCTTGAACCAGGAACTCCATTCAAAAGCAAGTGAAACTGATAGCCAATCTAAGTCTGAGAAAGACAGTGAAACAGCTGCTTCTAAACCAACAGAAAAGCAAGCGCAAAGTGAGTCTGAGACAAGTACTCAACCAAACGAATAAAAAGAAAGGCGAAGTAGCTGAGCTACCTCGTCTTTTTTAGTCTTTATAAGATACAATGCCAATGATGGTATCCACCGCACGCTCCATGGTCTGAAGGCTAACATATTCAAAACGTCCATGCATGTTTTCTCCACCAGCAAAGATATTAGGAGTTGGGATTCCCATAAAGGAAATCTTAGATCCATCTGTTCCACCGCGGATTGGTTCGATAATAGGCGTGATTCCTAGATCTTCCATAACAGCTTTAGCAATAGTAATAGGTGTCATATCTTTTTCAATGACTTCTTTCATATTGTAGTACTGGTCTGTCAGAGTCAAGCTAACGCGATCATTCCCAAGCTCTCGATTCATCTTATCAGCGATAGACTGCATAGCTGTTTTACGAGCTTCAAAGGCATCTTTTTCAAAGTCACGGATGATGTAGCTTGCACGCGCCTCCTCGACACTACCTGTCACATCCATAAGATGATAGAAACCTTGATAACCTTCTGTCAATTCAGGTCGGTCATTCTCAGGAAGTTGATTATGAAAATCAATTGCTAGCTGAAGGGCATTGACCATCTGACCTTTAGCCGTTCCTGGGTGAACATTACGCCCTTGGAAATGGAGTTCAGCAGCTGCTGCTGAGAAAGTTTCGTACTGAAGTTCTCCGAGAGGTCCTCCATCTACAGTATAGGCAAAGTCAACATCAAAGTCTTCTGCATCAAACTTATTGGCACCGACACCGATTTCTTCATCTGGTCCAAAACCGACACGGATTTCACAATGCTTGATTTCGGGATGAGCAGTCAGGTATTCGATAGCAGTCATAATTTCAGCAATTCCAGACTTGTCATCAGCACCTAGCAAGGTCGTGCCATCTGTTGTGATAAGGGTTTGTCCTGGATATTTCTCAAGGCTCTTGAAATCAGTTGGATCGAGTTTAAATCCAGAATCACCCAAGTCTATAGCTCCACCATCGTAATTTTCGATGACTTGCGGATTAACTCCCTCAGCATTAAAGTCAGCAGTGTCCATGTGGGAGATGAAGCCAATCTTGCGTGTCAGGCTGGGATCATTAGCTGGTAAGGTACCAATGGCGAAACCATTTGGGAGGTAGTAAACATTTTGCAGACCGACACGTTTCATTTCAGGAATAAGAACATTGGTCGCAAAATCTATCTGGCTTTGCGTACTTGGAGTAGTAGTCGAGTGTTCATCAGAACGCGTATTGACCTTAACGTAGGTCAAAAAACGATCTAAAAGGTTCGGATAAGTCATAAAAACTCCTTTAATAATCATTTTTTTCATTGTATCATAGAATGGAGAGAAAAACAAAGAGGAGTAAATAAAAATAAAATGAATGAAAGCGTTTATTTATGATATATTTCATGGTACAATGGTAATTGAAAAAAATATCACAAGGACATATCAATGAAAAAAGCAATTTTAATGATGACATTCGGTTCGCCAGAAGAGATCACCTTTGAGAGTGTGGCGGATTTTTTTACCAACATTCGTCGTGGGGTTAGACCCAAAGATCACGAGATTCAGACTCTCTATGACAATTATGTTCGTATAGGTGGTACGCCCCTGCAGAGGATTACACGTGAGGAGGTCAATTTAGTCAAGGAACGTTTAGGAGAAGAGTATGGCATCTACTTTGCCAACAAATTTTCTCGGCCCTTTATCCCTGATGTGATCAAGCAGATGGAGGCTGATGGCGTTGAAGAGTGTATTTGTTTGATTTTAGAACCTCATTATTCCTTTTACTCAGTCATGGGGTATGAGAAGTTTCTGGAAAGCCAGCAAATACAATTTTTAGTCATTAAGGATTGGTATCAGCAACAATCTTTGCTGGACTTCTGGACAGATGAGATTAGCAAAATTTTACGGAACGATGTGGGAGAAGAGTCCTTTAAGGTGATTTTCTCAGCCCATAGTGTTCCAATTTTTGCCTTAGACTTTGGAGATCCTTATATCGATCAGATTTTTGATAATAGCAAGTTGATAGCAGAGCAACTCAGTCTAACCGCAGATCAGTATACCAATACTTGGCAGAGCGAAAGTGATATAGGGATTCCTTGGATCAAGCCAGATGTACTCGAGTATTTGAGAGAACAGAAACAACATCCAGAGCATTATATTTTTGTACCAATTAGCTTTATCAGTGAGCATATTGAGGTTCTTTTTGATAACGATGTAGAATGTTATGAATTATGTCAAGAATTAGGTGTCACCTATCATCGTCCACCTATGCCAAACACAGATTCCCGATTAATTGACGCTTTAGTTGCTACTGTAAGAGCCAACGAACAAAAAGAATTTAAAGCTTTTCTCCCAGAAGAAGAAACCTTTGATGAGTTAGCTCCTTCAGCAACCACCAAGGATATTATGGAAGAAACAGATGACCTTCAGATGCCAGAATTTGTGAAAAAACTGATTGAGAAAAAAGGTCGTGAAAATGTGAAGATGCCTTACTTGATTAAGAAAATGCTAGAAAAGGCTGGTAAGTTGCCGAAAGACTAAAGAAAAAAGGATTTAGCATGAAGTTAGATCCTTTAATTGTCTTATTTTTTCTCAAGAAGAGCTTTGATTTCTTGAAGAACTTCAAGTTCAGTTGGAGCAGCAGGTGCTTCCTCAACCAC